>RFZH01000153.1 GCA_009920815.1 Paracoccaceae bacterium | reverse complement strand
CCATGGTTTTAAGCCGGACAATCGCCAAGATTTCTGCCGCGATTGCTATGACCATCACTGTAAATGTTGTGCCAAGAAGCCCTAGGAAAATCCACCCAACACTGTCATTTCTTGCCATTAGGGCCCAAGCGAAATCCCAAAGTTGAATTGACATATAGGTGAAAAATAATGACGCCAAAAGCGTTGCGAGCCATGTCCATATACGCCCGCCTGTCTTTGCATAGGGCCTTTGGGCAACGGTGGATAAGTCATCATTGATGACAGGTACATCCGCAGGGTGGGGGGCAGGATCGGTTGGCTTAATTTCGATAACAAGGGGTCTGTGTTTTTGGCTCATTTTGGTATCCTAAAGCTTGTCCCCGAATAGAAATTGGGCGGCCTGGTCTAGACGGATATGCGCCATACCTTCGCCGGCCCTCAGGGCATCTTTTGGGGGCGCAAACTTGAGCGTCGAAAAATCAGAGAGCGACCAGTTGTCGATAGCCTGCTCGGCCTCGGATAAAATTGACTGAGGATTTTGTGGCAGCTTTCCGGGAAAAACCGCAACTTGTTTTCCTGTCTCAAGATCGGTTCCGCGCACACATTCAAGGGAGAGACCATTATGGGTTTGTTCTGTTTCTGTCGTGCTGCGCAGGCTCGCAATCGCCATACTTGCTGTTTGCGCACCCGAAAACTGTGCCGCACGGGCGGCGTCATCCACAAACGCTTGGATGAGCGCGGCCATATCTTTATGCTGAGATTGCGGGATGTGATCCGCTTTTGTTGCCGCAAAAAGGATTTTTTCAACGCGATTGCCGATAAAAAATTTACTGAGTATTGAATTGCGGCCGGTCCGAAATGCTTTCAGCAAATCCCGCAAACTGTTGCGCAGGTCTTTCGTGGCCTGTGGTCCCGTGGCCAAGGTGTCCAACATATCAATCAATACGATTTGCCGATCGATCTTTGAAAAATGGTCGCGGAAAAATGGACGCACAACTTTATCTTTATAGGCGTCATATCGTCTGCGCATTTCGCGATAAAGTGATGTCTTACTGGCCTTATCCAGGGAACGCAGTGGTCCAAAGGTAATCACGGGTGATCCAGCCAGATCGCCCGGCAGCAAAAATCGGCCCGGGGTCAAATCTGGAAAGCCTGCCAGTCGCGCCTGTGTCAAATAGCGTCCATATGTTGTTGCTAATGCCTTTGCGTTTTGTTCCGAAAATGCGGCTGAACCATCCGTCTGTGCAAGTAAAGTTGCATAGTCTGCACCAATATCGCGCATATCCACGTTGGCCAAAGCGCTGGCGGACCATTCTTCATAGGACTTCTCTAACAGTGTTAGGTCCAGCAACCATTCACCAGGATAATCTATGATGTCGATGTGCTGCAAGACTGTGCCGCGTAACCCGCCCAGAAACCCCTCTGGACGAATGCGCAGGGTTAATCGCAGTTGGCTGATCCCTTTTGTGTTCTCGGGCCAACACGGAGTGGGCGACGTCAACGCGCCAAGATGCGTTTCATAGTCAAACCGTGCGACCGTATCATCGGGCTGCTGTTGCAAAAAGACCAGCTCGACCCTTCCTTGCGCCAATGCATTCAGTTGTGGCATGCGCCCCCCCGCCAAAAGGTTGGCGACAAGCGATGTGATAAAGACAGTCTTTCCCGACCGCGCAAGCCCTGTGACACCCAAACGAATTGGCGCACCAAACAGCGCGTCATTGATGTTTTGCCCCGTGCTTTGGACCGTATCAAAGACGGATTGCCCAATTCGTGAAATCATAGTCTTATCCCGTTGTATCCCTTTTTAGATAGGGCGACAAAGACAGGCTGACTAGGGCCAAATGAAAAATCGACCTCTTTCCAAGGGGGAATTTTTGCGATAGCTCAGCCCTATGAACAGATATGCGTTGAAAATTGAATATCACGGCGCCCCGTTTTCTGGATGGCAACGCCAAGCGGATCGTCCCTCCGTTCAGGCTGCAATCGAGGATGCCTTGGCCAAACTCGAACCACGCGCGCATACTATTGCTGCCGCGGGACGCACCGATGCTGGTGTTCATGCCACGGGCCAAGTTGCGCATTGCGATATGGAAAAATCATGGGATCCATTTCGCTTGGGCGAAGCGTTGAATTTTCACCTCAAGCCCTTGCCTGTGTCCATAACTGCCTGTGCCGCAGTTGATAACAATTGGCATGCGCGGTTTTCCGCGACCGAACGCAGGTATTTCTTTCGTCTTCTGATGCGACGCGCGCCGGCCGTTCATGATGCAGGCCTTGTCTGGCAGGTGTCACATGATTTGGACCACGTTGCTATGCAAGAGGCTGCACAATATCTTATCGGCTTGCATGATTTTACGACGTTTCGTTCGATGTCATGCCAATCTGATAGCCCCGTGAAAACACTGGATGAATTGCGTATTGAACGGGTTGATGGCCGATCTGGCCCCGAGCTTCAATTTCACGTACGCGCGCGGTCGTTTTTACATAATCAAGTGCGCAGTTTTGTTGGAACGCTTGAACGGGTTGGCGCGGGCGCATGGGATCCTGTTGATGTTAAACATGCCCTAGAGGCGCGCGCGCGCCCTGCCTGCGGACCCGTCAGTCCACCACAAGGCCTTTATCTGGCTCACGTGACCTATCCATCGGATCCATTTGCGTGACCCCATGTAATCGGGTCTCGTTTTCACTTTTGTAAAAATACTCAAAAAAGCGCGGGCGTCACGCCCGCGTTCGTCGGATTGCGCAGCAATTCGAAACGAATTTTAGACGCAACGCTTAACCGATTTTGTTGAAATGGCCCATTTTTCGCCCCGGTTTTACGGATGCTTTGCCATAAAGATGTAACGACACTTTTGGATCCTTCGCCAAGTCTGGAACGCGGTCCATGTCATCGCCAATCAGATTTTCCATGATCACGTCACTATGCCGCGATCCATCCCCCAATGGCCATCCTGCCACCGCGCGAATATGTTGTTCAAATTGATCGACGGCGCAGCCGTTTTGCGTCCAATGGCCTGAATTGTGAACACGCGGCGCTATTTCATTCACGATCAACCCTTGCGGCGTCACGAACAATTCCAGCCCCATGACACCTACATAATTCAATGCATTCAGGATGCGACCTGCCATTAGAACCGCATCCATGCGTTGGCTTGCGCTTAATGCCGCGGGCACTGTGGTTGTGTGTAAAATACCGTCCTTGTGTACGTTTTGACCCGGATCGTAACATGCAACATGGCCGTCCACGCTTCTGGCGCCAATGACAGATACTTCATGGGAAAACGCGATGAAACCTTCCAACACAGCGGGTTGCCCATTCATGGCATCAAATGCAGATGCGGCATCGGATTCTGACGCGATACGGGCTTGGCCCTTGCCGTCATATCCAAACCGCCGCGTTTTCAAAATGGCCGGTGCGCCAATCTGGTCGATGGCATCCATGAGATCTTGCAAACTGTCCACTGCTGCATAGGGCGCAGGGGTTAGGCCAAGCCCCGCCAAAAAGTCTTTTTCCGTGATGCGGTCTTGCGAAATTCTAAGCGCGTCCCGGTTTGGGTGAATGGGACGCAGGCTTTCCAAAATATCCAAAGCGGATGTCGGGATGTTTTCAAATTCATATGTGATGACATCCACAGTATCGGCAAAGGCGCGCAAGGCGGGTTCATCATCATAGGATGCGGTTGTCACGCGATCGGCAACATGTCCTGCAGGGGGATTTTCGCCCGGTTCAAAGATATGCGTCCGAAACCCTAAACGGCTGGCGGCAACGGATAGCATCCGCCCCAGTTGACCTCCGCCCAAAATACCAATTGTCGCGCCTTGATTTAACATTATTCGTCCTTTGGTTCGTCTGGGATTGATGCCGATAACGCATCACGCCACGCGTCCAAACGTTCGGCCAAAGCCGCGTCATTGATCGCAAGAATCCCCGCCGCCATAAGGCCTGCGTTCGCTGCACCTGCAGCGCCAATAGCCATTGTTGCGACCGGAAATCCTTTTGGCATTTGTACGATAGAATACAGACTGTCGACACCTGACAACGCCTTGGTCTGCACCGGTACGCCCACAACAGGAATTCGCGTTTTCGACGCCATCATGCCAGGCAAATGGGCTGCGCCGCCCGCCCCTGCGATGATGACTTTTAATCCACGCTCTGCCGCGGTCTTGCCATAGCTCCATAACCGATCTGGGGTGCGATGGGCGGACACGATTTTTGTCTCGTAAGCGATGCCCATTTCGTCCAAAACATCAGCGGCATGTTTCATTGTAGGCCAATCAGACTGGCTGCCCATGATGATGCCTACGGGGGGGGTCTCTGACATTTTACTGCCCTCAGTCGGTTTCAGGAAGCGGCACTATAGCCATTTCATCGCATTAGGCAATAATGTCAGGCGTCAATCTGTCTTCGATCAATGCAATTCGATCTTTCAGAGCAAGTTTTTTCTTTTTCAAACGTTGCAGCGTCAGCTGATCAGCCGTGCCTTTTTCAGTCAACGCAACAATCGCCTCGTCCAAGTCGCGGTGTTCGCGGCGAAAGACTTCCAATTCGAAACGCAAGACGTCATCGGTCTTCATAGAAAATTCGGAGGGGGCGTTCATTGGTGTCCTCTGAGTCGTTGAAATGTCATCATACAAAATCGAAACTGACCTGCAAAGCCCTTGCAATCGCTATATTTCCTTACCATATTTGGACCATGGCCGCCAAACGGGGTCAAAACTGGACTGTCGCTTTTGCTAAGGACGTGTCAATGACAAAACTTACACTTGGGTCTTACCCGCATATGCTGGGCTTTGAACAGCTAGAACGCCTTTTGGAACGGACTGCAAAGTCTGGCAACGAAGGTTATCCTCCTTTTAATATTGAACAAACATCTGAGCGGTCTTATCGCATCACATTGGCGGTTGCAGGATTTGCCGAAAATGATCTCTCGATCACGGTCGAAGATCGTCAGCTGGTCGTCCGTGGTCGCCAGCGTGATGACCTTAGCGATCGCGTTTTCCTGCATCGTGGAATTGCCGCGCGTCAGTTTCAACGCAGTTTTGTGTTGGCCGACGGCGTCGATGTTGGGGATGCTATCATGGAAAACGGTCTGCTGCACATTGATCTGACGCAGACGTTACCTGAGACAATTGTGCAAACGATTAAAATAAAAAGGGGATAAACATGGCAGAGAACGCACCAAATCCGAACGCTGCAAATCCAATCGTTTACATTCGCGAAGTCGCGAAAGAGGATTTGCCACAAGACGTCCAAAAGCAAATTATTGGTCGGGATAAGCTTTACGCCGTTCACTCCGAACTGGGGGAACGGTTGGCGTTGGTCAAAGAGCGCCAGCTTGCTTTTGTCTTGGCACGCCAAAATGATCTATCGCCTGTCGCGGTCCATTGATGTAAGAGGATCCACCCATGGCCAAATTTGATTGCGATTGGGTGGATGCGTTTACAGATGAACCTTTCGGCGGAAATGGCTGTGCGGTGGTACATGATGCGCTGGGCCTAGATGATGCCAGTTGCATGGCCTTTGTCCGCGAAACATCGCTAACAGAATGCACGTTTGTGGGGTCCTCATCTGTTGCTGATTTTCGGGTTCGGTATTTTTTGGCGGGTGGTGAAATTCCGTTTGCAGGACATCCGACCATCGCCACTGTGGCCGCGTTGATT
>RFZH01000152.1 GCA_009920815.1 Paracoccaceae bacterium | reverse complement strand
CAGCTGAACACCATTTGGATGTGCACCATTACCAATTCCTTTTGGCAGTGACGGATAACGACGCTTATAACACGCTTGTCACCACTGACTGGGGTCCCGAATTTGGCCGTGCCAATGTGTTTCAAACCGCGCGCGACAAAGAAAGCTGGTCGCGCTATGCACTGCCTGCGTCTTTGGGCGGGCGCATTGTGGCACAGGGGCGAGGGTACGGTGAATTACAGGATAAAATCCGCGATGGTTGGACGTGCCGTGTGACCTCGCTTAGTGAGAATTACACGTATGAGCAGTTCTGCGCAGATCGCCCTGAGGCCATGATATTAGGTGCGATTTCCGAAAATGGCCGCGTACGGTTCTTTGTCGGGGACGACAACGGTAAGGTCACCGCCGGGGTAAAGCTGTTACATTTCTCAAAACCAAGGGAAAAAGCGGTGGTTTCTTAGGGGAAATGCCCAAACGCGCGGATTGACCTTGGCTATAAGCGTGTTAAAAGCGGGCCAAGATCAAAGGATAGATGATATGAACCTGTTTTCCGATATTCGTGCGCTGGTCGTAACAGCATTGGACCAAATGGTCCAAGCGGGTGATTTGCCCAGTGGGCTAGATTTTGCGAACGTTACGGTGGAACCGCCACGCGATCCATTGCATGGTGATATGGCGACAAATGCGGCGATGGTTTTGGCCAAACCCGCGGGTGCGAAACCACGTGATATCGCGGAAAAACTGGCCGCACTTTTAGTGGCGGACGCACGCGTCACCACGGCCGAAGTGGCTGGCCCCGGGTTTTTGAACATGCGTTTGGACGCCGTCGTTTGGCAGGGCGTGATTGGCGCGACCTTGGCGGCGGGCACCGATTACGGTCGGTCCGATATGGGGGCAGGCAAGCGGGTGAACGTGGAATATGTGTCCGCTAACCCAACGGGCCCATTGCATGTGGGCCATACCCGTGGCGCGGTCTTTGGCGATGCATTGGCCAGCTTGCTGGCTTATGCAGGCTATGACGTGACGCGTGAATATTACATCAACGACGGGGGCGCACAGGTCGATGTGTTGGCGCGTTCGGTTTACCTGCGCTATCTTGAGGCGCATGGCCAAGAGGTTCAATTCGCCGATGGCACCTATCCCGGTGAATACCTGATCGACGTAGGTCACGCGCTTAAGGAAAAAGTGGGTGACGCTTATGTCGGCAAGGGCGAACAGGATTGGTTGGCCGAAGTTCGTGAATTTGCCACCGAAAAGATGATGGACCTAATCCGCCAAGATTTGGCGGTTTTGGGCGTCAAAATGGATCATTTCTTTTCTGAAAAATCACTTTACGGCACAGGTCGGATTGAGGCTGCGATCGACGCGCTGCGCAGTAAAGGTCTGATCTATCGCGGTGTGTTGGAACCGCCCAAGGGCAAAACACCCGAAGATTGGGAACCCCGCGAACAAACCCTGTTCAAATCGACCGAGCACGGCGATGACGTCGACCGCCCGATTATGAAATCAGACGGCGCTTGGACCTATTTCGCACCTGATATTGCCTATCACTTTGACAAGGTGGAACGGGGCTATGATTTGTTGATTGACGTGTTTGGCGCCGATCACGGCGGCTATGTGAAACGGATGAAGGCGGCGGTGTCTGCGCTTTCCGACGGAAAAACGCCTTTGGATATCAAATTGACACAGTTGGTTAAGCTGTTCAAAAATGGTGAACCATTCAAAATGTCCAAACGCGCGGGCACTTTTGTCACGCTACGCGATGTTGTTGATCAGGTCGGGCCGGATGTGACCCGCTTTGTGATGCTGACGCGCAAGAACGACGCGAATTTGGATTTGACGCATACGTCCGAATTGAATGTGGCACGCAAAATTGCAGAATGGCCCCGTTTGGTGGAAATCGCAGCGCGGACAAACGAACCGCATCGCGTGGCGTTCTACCTCTATGAATTGGCATCTGATTTTCACGCGCTTTGGAACAAAGGCAATGATGAAACGTCAGTGCGCTTTATCCAAGAGGGCGATGTTGCAACATCACAAAGCAAAATCGCGCTTGCACGTGCTGTAAGTGTTGTTATTTCCGCTGGTCTTGCTATTCTAGGCGTCAAACCAGCAGAGGAAATGCGTTAACAATAAACGCTGCTCTGTTGAAAAAGTCAAAAATGGGGATCAACCCCAGAGGGCAAAATGGCAGAGCAGTATATTCATCAATCGTCTTCGGGCGCGTCAGAGTCGCAAAGTGTCTCAAAGGTCACGCATGCATTGGGCGCGGGAATTAGTTTAGCATTACTCATCGGTGCTGGGTTTTGGTCCTACAAGATCATTTCACGCGATGTCACCCAGATCCCCGTGGTCGAGGCGCGCACCGGCCCCATGCGAATTGCGCCCACTGATCCCGGTGGCAAGACCGCTGAAAATATAGACTTGGCTGTCACCAAAATTCCCGAGGCGCCCGTTGTCGACGTCACCGAAGAGGTCACGTTGGCCCCGGCGCCAACCGCGTTACAGCCCGAAGATGCACCAGTAAAAGATCTAGAGGTCGCTAAAGCGTCGCAAGAGGCGGTGAACAACACCCTCGATATTGACGCGATCGCCAATTCGATGGTCCAGGGCATTGCCCCCCTCTCTGAGGTCGTGCCGCAATCGGACACACAAAATATCGTCCAAGGCAATATAGAAGATGCCCTGCGCATGGCGCTTGATGATGCGGTTGTTCAGCCCGTGTCATTGTCTATGACCACCGGCATCATGTCATCTCCGCGTCCTAAGGCGCGTCCAAAGGTGGCAAATCTGCAACCCGTGTCGTTGACAACATCCCAAAGCGCACAGTCTAATCCGACCCTTGATCCGTCAAAAATCACGGCAGGTACGGCGTTGGTGCAATTCGGAGCATATGACGACAGTGAAATTGCCGAACGGGAATGGGATCGCTTGGCGGCAACGCTTTCGCCGTTGTTGTCCGAACGTCCCCGAGTGATTGAACGTGCTCAAAGTGGCGGACGTGTGTTTTATCGATTGCGCGCTGCTGGGTTTGCTGATCTGACCGATGCGCGCCGCTTTTGTTCAGCGGTCACCAGCAAAACGCCCTGTATTCCTGTGGTCGCAAGATGAGCACCGCACATATCACACACCCGGTAATTTTCGGGGTGTCTGGGCCAGAAATCACCGCTTGGGAAGCGGCGTTTTTTGCTGATGTGAAACCTTTGGGTTTTATTCTATTTGGTCGCAACATTGAAACCGGTGAACAAGTCCGCGCCTTGTGCAAAGACCTGCGGCACGCGGTTGGCTGGAATGCGCCAATCTTAATCGATCAAGAGGGCGGGCGTGTTCAACGCTTGATCCCGCCCATTGTACGGCAATGGTCGCCACCCTTGGATCATGCCATCGTAGCGGGTGACAAAGGCGAAGACGTCTTTTTTGCGCGCTTTGCGTTGATTGCGCATGAATTGCGTGGTCTGGGAATAGATGTCAATTGCGCCCCATGTTTGGACATCGCGCGCGAAATTACGCATCCTTTTTTGCGCAACAGATGTTATGGCACGACGGCCGATCAGGTCACACGTCTGGGTCGGGCTGCGTTTAACGGAACGCTACATGGTGGCGTTGTTCCGATTATCAAACATATGCCAGGTCATGGTTTGGCCGTCAAAGACACCCACCATGGCTTGTCACGCGTCGCAGAACCGCTTGAGTATCTGATGCAAAACGACTTTGCCGTCTTTGGTGCTTTTGCTGACGCCCCCGTTGGAATGAGCGCGCACATCATCTTTGAAGCGCTGGACCACAGCAATCCCGCGACGATTTCACCGACAGTTATATCGTTTTTACGCGACACCCTTGGCTTTTCTGGCCTGCTGCTTAGCGATGATCTTTCAATGAGCGCGCTGCCTGGATCGTTGCCAGAACGGGCCGAAGGGCTTTTGGCGGCGGGATGTGATATTGTTTTGCACTGCAGTGGTGATTCCTATGAAATGGAAGACATTGCAAAAGTCTTGCGGCGTGTTCAGGGCCATACGTCCACACGAATCCAAGATTTGATGGCACTGCGTCAAGAATTGGCGCAGCCAATACTTGACATCGACGCCTTGACTGCGCAGCTTTACGGGACACGATAATCAAGGCGCGCAATGTCTGACACACCATCATTATTGGACGGGGTTGAAAACCAATCCGTATCCGAACGGCTTGCAGCCGAGGCGTTGATCGTCGATGTTGATGGCTTCGAGGGGCCGCTTGACCTTTTGCTGACATTGTCGCGCACGCAAAAGGTCGATTTAATGAAAATCTCGATCTTGCATTTGGCCCAGCAATATTTGGCGTTTGTTGAAAAAGCCAAACAATTGCGCATTGAATTGGCCGCTGATTATTTGGTGATGGCCGCATGGCTTGCGTTTTTGAAATCGCGCCTGTTGCTGCCGCCCGATCCCACCGAAGAGGGTCCATCAGGCGAAGAGCTGGCCGCGCATTTGGCGTTTCAATTGGAACGGCTGCAGGCGATGCGCGATGCCGCCGCCCAACTGATGGCGCGTGATCAAATGGGGCGTGATTTTTTTCGTCGCGGTATACCGCAAGAAATGGAACAGATCCGTAAGGTAAGCTATACCGCCAATCTGCTGGAATTAATGCAGGCCTATTCGCGTCTGCGCACGCGCGATGAATTTCGCCCCTTTGTTATGGATCGTGAAAATGTGTTCACGATGGAACAAGCCTTGGATCGGATGCGCGGGCTGATCGGCTTTGCCGGGGATTGGACAGATTTGTCGATCTATCTGCCTGATGGTTGGTCGGCCAATCCAATGCGTCGGCGGGCCGCCACTGCGGCAACTTTTGCCGCATCTCTTGAATTGGTCAAAGCGGGCAAGGTTGAGATCAGACAATCAGAAACCTTTGCACCGATACAATTGCGCCGAAAGGATCAGTGATGGATAGCGAGAACGAGATCACACAAGAACGTGACCCTGAACAAACGCGCAAGGATACACTGTTCGATGCCCCGCCGATGGCCGAACAGGAACGCATGGTCGAAGCGATTTTATTTGCCTCTGCTGACCCTGTCACAGTCCGCGAGCTGAATGATCGTTTGCCGCATGGCTGTGATGCGGCCGAAGCGTTGGTATATTTGCGCAAACGCTATGAGGGGCGCGGTGTGAGCGTGGTCAAAGTCGGAGACGCCTGGGCCATTCGCACAGCGGGGGATTTGGGGTTTTTGATGCAAAAGGAAACGGTCGAGGTCCGCAAACTGTCACGCGCCGCGATCGAAACATTGGCCATCATCGCCTATCATCAGCCCGTCACCCGTGCAGAAATCGAAGAAATTCGTGGTGTTACCGTGTCGCGCGGCACGATTGACTTGTTGATCGAAATGGAGTGGATCCGATTTGGACGTCGTCGCATGACCCCCGGGCGCCCGGTGACCTTTGTCGTCACACAGAATTTTTTGGATCACTTCGGATTGGAAAGCGCGCGTGATTTGCCGGGGATCAAAGAATTGCGTGCCGCAGGATTGTTGGAAAACCGTTTGCCACCCGGGGCGATTCCGGGACCCGCTGTGCAAGACGACGATGATGACGAGGTGATAGACGGACAAAGCGAATTGTTCGAAGATTAAACATACAAGGGGGATGCAATGAACCTTGATCGCATATTAAACATGATTTTTCGCATGGCCTTGCGGCGTGG
>RFZH01000151.1 GCA_009920815.1 Paracoccaceae bacterium | reverse complement strand
CGCGATATCTTGGGTCGCGGGCATTGCACGCAATTGACGACAAACTTCAAGCCCAGAAAGTTTTGGCATCATCCAATCGACCACAATAACATCTGGCGCATTTTCTTGCGCAAGCAAAACGCCCTCTTCGCCATTGTCGGCCCAAATTGCATCAAATCCTGCTGCTTTGATATTGTACAACAATACCTCACGCTGTGCGGCTTCGTCTTCGATGACCAAAATTTGGGGAACATGCACCATTTGTTAACCTTGGGATAAATCCAGATCGGTGGACGTCACATCACCTTTGTCGCGTGGTTCGCCAGGCAGCTCGCCCGTCACAACAAACACAACCTGTTCCGCAATCGATGTAACATGATCGCCCATCCGTTCGATGTTTTTTGCAATAAAATGCAAATGCATAGAGGGTGTAATATTTCGCGGATCTTCCATCATATAGGTCAAAAATTCCCGAAAGAGTGCATTATACAGCTCATCAATGTCGCGATCTCTTGAAATGATGTCCATCCCCATCTCAGCATCGCGTTGGGTATAAGCGTCTAAGGCATCTTTGAGCATGATTTGCACTTCGCGCGCCAAACGCCGCAAGGACGCAGGAGAGTTTTCAATCAAAGGAAGCTGCAGCAAAACGTTGGTTCGTTTTGCCATATTTTTCGCATAATCACCAATACGTTCCAAATTTCCCGCGACCTTTAAGATCGACAAAAGCGTACGTAAATCAGATGCCGCAGGCGCACGCAATGCGATGATACGTGTCACGTCTTCGTTGATTTGGGCCTCAAGTGCGTCAATTTTTTTGTCACGTGCCCGCACCTCTTGCGCAAGCTCAAGATCGCGGCTTTCAAATGACTTGGCCGCGTCTAGGATGGCCGCTTCGACGAGCCCCCCCATTTTTAACATTTTGGCTTGAATCATATCAAGATCGCGGTCGAATGCAGAACGGATATGCTGTGATGAATTCATGGCTTGGCTCCTATCCAATGCGGCCGGTGATATAGCTTTCGGTGCGGGGATCTCTTGGGTTTGTAAAAATTTTGGTCGTGTCGTCATATTCGACCAAATTTCCAAGATGGAAAAACGCTGTTTTCTGACTGACCCGTGCAGCTTGTTGCATCGAATGGGTTACGATGACCACCGAATAATTTTCGCGCAATTCGTCAATCAATTCTTCAACCTGAGCCGTCGCAATTGGATCCAAAGCAGAACAGGGTTCGTCCATTAACAAAACATCTGGCGCTGTGGCAATTGCACGTGCAATACAGATCCGTTGTTGCTGTCCCCCCGAAAGCCCCGTCCCCGGCGCATCAAGACGATCTTTAACCTCATCCCAAATCGCAGCACGGCGCAGTGCGTTTTCAACAATCGTGTCTAAATCGGCCTTGGTTTTGAAAAGCCCATGAATACGCGGGCCATACGCAATATTGTCATAAATAGATTTTGGAAATGGATTGGGTTTTTGGAACACCATTCCAACCTTTGCACGCAATTGTACTGGGTCGACTTTACGATCATAAATGTCTTCACCATCCAATAGGATATTTCCGGTCACGCGACAAATATCGATGGTATCATTCATGCGGTTAAGACACCGCAGAAATGTGGATTTACCGCAGCCCGATGGCCCAATAAATGCGGTGACAGTGTTCGGGGCAATTTCAACATTTACGTCTTTTATCGCATGCGCATCGCCATAATGGACATTGACCTGTGTCGCGCTGATTTTCGAAGGTGTTGAGGTCACAGAATTCTCCAATCCATGTGTAATTTGGTCTTTCATCGCTTTACCACCGACGCTCAAAACGACGACGCAAGACAACGGCAAGCGTATTCATGGTGATCAAAAAGACAAGCAATATGATGATACCACCCCACGCACGTTCATAAAACGCAGGGTCTGCCCGTTTTGCCCATTCATAGATTTGCGCAGGCATAACAGAATTTGGTGCAAGCAAAGCGTCCGTTACAGTTTCAGGCATGTTTGTCGCGATATAGCCGATCATACCAATCAATAACAAAGGGGCTGTTTCACCCAAAGCCTGGGCTAACCCAATGATTGTGCCCGTCAAAATACCCGGTGCCGCCAAAGGCAGAACGTGATGAAAAACCGATTGCATCTGCGATGCCCCAAGCCCCAACGCTGCGCTGCGGATCGACGGTGGAACCGCCTTGAGTGCGGCACGGGTTGAAATAATGATCGTCGGCAAGGTCATCAATGTTAACACCAAACCTCCGACCAAAGGTGCCGATTGGGGAAAATGCATCGTATTGATAAATATTGCCAACCCAAGGATGCCAAATACAATCGACGGAACAGCAGCCAAGTTTGCAATATTGACCTCGATCACATCAGTGATCCAATTCTTTGGCGCAAACTCTTCTAGGTAAATCGAGGCAGCAACACCAATCGGCAAAGACAGCAGCAATACCACGATCATCATTGACAGCGACCCGATCATCGCAACGCCAATCCCTGCATCCTCGGGTCGCTGATCAGAGGCGTCAGCCCCCGTGATGAAGCCGATATTGAACCGTTTTTCAACAACGCCAAGCGCAACAAGTTCATCCACAAAATCAAGTTGTTGCACAGAAATATTCTTGTTATTTTGTGCATTTTCGCGCGTCACACGCCCCTTGAGATAGCCGTCTATCCAAGAGTTTGCCAAAAGTGTAAATTCAACAGTCTGGCCAATCAGTGCGGGATTGTCTAAAACCCGATCGCGCAATTGAGAGGGCGCACTTTTTGAAATAATCTGTGCCATTTCCTTGGCTTTTATCTTGGTCTTGATCTCGCGTTCAGCGGCAAGATTTTCGAACGCGGTCGCGATCAAAGGCGCATAGCCAAATGTCGATACCTTTTTCATTTCTTCAAGGTCGCGATTGCCCTTTTTATCCAGCTTACTTTCCAACAGCTCGATATTCAGGGTGACAAAGGTCTGCTGAAACGCGCCAGTTCCTTTGGAAACAATTGTGTAGGCTAAGGTCAATAGCATCAAAAGCCCTATGCCAATGGCGGCTTGTCCATAGCGGCGAAAACGCCGTTCGGATGCATTTCGACGCTTGGTATGATAGGTCACTGCAAACAGTGATTGCTTCGCAGATGTCTGTGTCATTCGTATTGTTCCCGGTATTTCCGCACAATCATCAGTGCGATGATATTCAAACCCAGCGTAATTACAAAAAGGCTAAGCCCAAGGGCAAATGCAACCAATGTCTCTGGGCTATTGAAATCGCCGTCACCTGTCAGTTGGCTGACAATGCGCGTCGTGATCGTCGTTAACGCCTCTAATGGGTTGGCAGTAAACCGGGCAATTGCCCCTGCCCCCAACACCACAATCATTGTTTCACCAATCGCACGCGAAGCCGCCAACAAAATCGCCCCAACGATGCCAGGCAATGCCGCCGGCAGGACAACACGTTTAATGGTTTCTGATTGCGTTGCGCCCAACCCGTATGATCCATCCCGCAAGCTTTGTGGAACCGCGTTGATGATATCATCTGACAAGGATGACACGAACGGGATCAACATAATTCCCATCACAATGCCCGCCGTCGCGACAGAGCGCGCATCAGACATCCAGTTCACCCCTAAAAAACCCCCATCCCCGAACCAGTCTTTTAAAAATGGGCCAAAAACAACCAACGCAAACAAACCATAAACGATTGTTGGAATGCCCGCCAAAACCTCTAATAACGGCTTGGCAATGGATCGCAGTGATTTAGTTGCATATTCTGACAGGTATATTGCAGCAAAAATGCCTATTGGTACCGCAACTGCCAACGCGACCGCCGAAATATAAAGCGTTCCCCACAATAAAGGCAGGATCGCTAATTCACTATCGCCGTGAAAGTTTGGCGCCCAATTCAGGCCGAAAAAGAAATCTTGCCATGCGTGTAGCCGTAAAAAGTTCACGGTTTCAAATAGCATAGAAAAAACAATTCCTACGGTCGTCAAAATCGCCAGACCAGCAGCCAACATCAATACCAACCGCAGCACGCGTTCCACGGCATTGCGGGCCCAAAAGCTTGGTCTAATTTGGTATAATCCCCAAAGCGCGCCCAAAATAGTTGCGCCAAGCAACAGGAGCGTCATCACGTCATGCCCAATTTCATAACGCACAATGTAATCTTGAGTTAGAGCAAACACCGCTGGATCAATTTTTGTACCAAATATCAAACCGGCCGCAGCCAAGGTTTCACCTAATACGTCCAAGTTTGTCGTGTCACCGAGGGCAGAAAAATCAATAAGTCCGGCACGCGTGGCTTGCATCACACCGTTTGCAAGTCTTTGAATGTCAGCCATGACCAACGACGCCGACCCGCCTTCGGGGATCATGGCGGGTGTTATCTGGGCACTAATTGGTCCAGAGGTAAAAAATGGCGCTATACCAAGCCATGCCAGAAATAACACTATTGGCGGCACAACAGCACAAATCAACGCAAACAGGCCATAATACCGTGGCAGTGAATGAAGCGTCTGCGACGTCCCCGCCACCTTGTATCGCCCTAACACATAGCTGGCAGTTGCGATAATTGCGATTCCCAACAATATAGCAAGATTTGACATGTTAGCCCTTATAAACGGACCTTGGCGACCCAACGGCCGCCAAGGCGATTTGATAGTTTAACTCAGCAAGAGTTAGTTTAGAACATCTTCGTTGCTTACCGCGTCTTGGGTGCTGCTTAGCTCTGGATCAGAGACAAGGCCGTACTCTGCTAATGGGCCATCAGGCCCCGCGATTTCGTCCGAGATAAAGAATTCCGCATAGTCTTTGATACCTGGAATAACGCCAAGATGTGCTTTTTTGATGTAAAAGTACAATGGACGTGACACAGGATAATCGCCGCTTGCAATTGTGTCTGTTGATGGAGAGACGCCAGACATAGTTGCAACTTGCAGTTTGTCGGTGTTGTTTTCGTAGAATGACAAACCAAAAACGCCAATGCCATTGGGGTTTGATTCAATAGATGCCAACGTTTCAGTGTAATCGCCATCAATATCAACCGACAGACCGTCAGTGCGAACCGCCATACAGGATTTTTCTGCAGCTTTCTTGTCGCCGCCATTGATCTCTAGGATCGCATCAAAAGCGCCGGTTTCTTCACACCCAGCAAGCATAACTTTTTCTTCAAACACTTCACGTGTGCCGTGTTTGGTGCCTGGGATATAGGCTTGGATTGGTTGGGACGCAAAGTCTGCGTTTACATCCGCCCAATCTGTGTAAGCATTTGCAACCATTTTACCATCTACGGGCAGCTCTGCCGCAAGGGCACTATAGATATCTGCAGGGGTAAAGGAAAAATTTTGCCCATTCACATCAGAGGCAAAAACAATTCCATCGTAACCAATACGCACTTCGATGATTTCTGTTACGCCAGCCTTAGCACAAGCTTCGATTTCTGTTTGTTTGATTTTGCGAGATGCGTTCGCAATGTCGATGGTATTTTCGCCAACACCTTCACAAAAGCGCTTTAGGCCGCCCGACGATCCGCCAGATTCAACAACTGGTGTCGGAAAATCAAAGTTTTCGCCAAAGGCTTCGGCAACGATAGAGGCATATGGCAAAACGGTCGATGATCCCGCAATTTGCACCTGATCACGCGCGGCAGCAGCTGTTGCAGAAACTGCGATAACAGCAATCACAGAGGCAGAGTTTTTAACGAAAGACACTA
>RFZH01000016.1 GCA_009920815.1 Paracoccaceae bacterium | reverse complement strand
TCCCCTGCGCCAAGTGTATAATAAGTTGCAAGATCTTTTATTATGTCCTGTGTTGAATGGATCATTTGATCAAGTGTTGCGTCCTGTTTAACAGCATCATTCACACTTAGGCAGATGCGCTGATTGGTGATGGTGGGACATTTATCGGTGGGTGTTATTGCGCCAATAATGGCTGAGTATTCAAAATCTTTTGACGTGTCCCATGGTCGCTTTTTTTCCTTTGATGCCCATTGCAAATCCCGCCGTGTCATATCCAATCCGCCTGCATAGCCGAAAATTCCATCGTCGCCCATAGCGATCACAAATTCCATTTCGTAATGGCAATCAATTGTTTTAGGCGGATATGGAAAGTTTCCCCCATCAGACACAATCGCAAAAGGTGACTTTGTGAAATAGAAAGGTGCAGTCCGGTCAACAGTGTTTCCCATTTCTGCCGCATGCTCTGCATAGTTGCGTCCGACGCAAAAAACGCGCCGCACCTCATAGCGTTGTGCACTGTCAAAAATCGGCAAGCTCGGAAGCGCGCGCGCGCCAAAAATGAGATTTGTCATTTTGGAATCCTCATAATTTCGCAGACTGCATTCTTTCGTAAAACGGCATACACTGATCTGCTATTTGGCGCAAATTATCGGGCAATTCTGGCAGAGCGCCCTCTGCGCCGGCAAATCCTGTGGATTTGTGTACGGCACCATACCAATGCGGTGCCCAAACCCCGTCATAACTTTTCGGGCCTTCGGCCCATGAGAGCATGCTTTCATGAAACTCAAGACCTATTGCGCTGCAAAGGGCCGTTAATTGCGTGCGCGGATTGCATCTTATATCTGCGCTGTCTACAACAATTGCATCAAACCCGCGCGATGTAATGGCGTCGAACAATTCAGCCTGCTGCCGAAAACCCACATCATCCATCGTCGGATTATCATATTTGTCAGAGAAACTGGCCAAAACACGATAAGGGTGACGAATTAAAAAGACGTTGGTGACTTGTTCTATCCAGCTGCGCGGAATGTCGTCCAACATGTGCTGGGTCATGTGTTTCTGATAATAATGGGTTTCACGTGGTGTTGTAAGGTCACTAATGACTTGGTTCGGGTCGGTCGCCTGTGATGCAATGATTGCATCGCGCATAGGATGATCCAAGCCTGTTTTGTCCAAATAACAGGCATAAAATGGTTCATCGATCGCACAAAAGTCCGGTCGATTGGCAAAGCTGTACATCAGAGCAGTCGATAGATTGCGGGGCCCTGACCACATGGCAAGATTTATTTTTGACATTCGCGGTTTACCATTTCTTTGTATAGGGTGCGTATGCGTTGGGTCACAGGGCCCATTGATCCTGACCCGATAATGCGCCCGTCTATTTCACCCACAGGCGTCTGCGCGCCGAAGGTGCCGGTTAGAAAGGCTTCGTCGGCACTGTATGTATCCACCAAAGAATAATTGCGTTCGAAAACGGGTATTTCATTTGCGCGGCATAGATCGATCACTTTTTGGCGTGTGATGCCATTCATGCAATAGTCGCCCGTGCTGGTCCAGACAGCACCTTTTTTAACGATGAAAAAGTTACACGCATTTGTTGTGTTTACAAAACCGTTGATGTCCAACATTAGCGCTTCGTCTGCGCCGGCTTTTTCGGCTGCGATGCAGGCGAGGATACAGTTCAGCTTGGAATGACTGTTTAATTTGGGATCCTGTGTCATTGGTAAACCGCGCATGTGTGGCACGGTTGCCAATCGGATAGGGCGTGGGATCGACGGTTTGGAATGTTCAATGATTATGACGAACGTAGGCCCAGATCGCGAAAGTGACGGATGTTGAAACGGCCTGACCTTAACACCGCGTGTGACCATCATTCGCGCATGCGCGTCTGTCGTCATTCCATTTGCATGCTGCGTATCAAACAGCGCCTTTTTTACGCCATCGCGATCTAAACCAATGTCTAAATCTATTGCTTTCGCAGCTTCGAACAAGCGATCTAAGTGCTCATCCAAAAACGCCCAGGTTCCATCATACAGACGCAAGCCTTCCCAGACACCGTCACCTAACATAAAGCCGCTATCGTAAACACTGACGACGGCTTGGCTTTTTGGTACGATTGCGCCATTCAAATAAATCTGAATATTTTCGTTGCGTTCATCTTCTTCGGCTTGGTGTGTTGTGACTTCTTGCGTCATGGTGCCCTCATTTTTTGGGCAACGCTAATCTTACACGCCCGCAGTGCCAATAGGTAAAATTTCATCAATATCCCGTGAGGCAACGTGCAATGCAATTGGCAAATTCGATTTGCTGGTCCAGTCTTAGACATCTTTGAAGGAGGTTGTCATGTTGCAAGGTCTAAGAAATTTCATGCCGATATTTATGGCGAGCGCGTTTGCAGCGGTCGCAATTGGTCTATCACCCGCAGCAGTGGCGGCTGAAAAAGATAGTGTGGTTGTAGCTGGGGGCTGTTTTTGGTGCGTTGAGTCTGATTTCGAATCTTTGCCCGGTGTGATTGAGGCAACGTCAGGATATACGGGTGGGCATACAAAGAATCCAACCTATAAAGAGGTGGGAAAAGGAAAAACCGGTCATTACGAAGCGGTCAAAATTGATTTTGATCCAAGCAAAATCACTGCACAAAAAATCTATGATCTTTTTTTGCGAAGCGTGGACGTAACAGATGATGGTGGGCAATTTTGCGACCGCGGACCGATGTACCGAACTGCACTCTTTGTACGCCCCGATCAAAAGCCTGCGGCTCAGGCAGCAATTTCCAAAGCTAACAAGGATCTAGGGCAGAAAGTCGTAACGCCGATATTGGATGCGACAGTATTTTATGAGGCAGAAGATTATCATCAGGACTACTATAAAGGTGAAAATTACGTTTTGACGCGCTTTGGTCCGCGCACACAAAAAGCGGCCTACAAGCTGTATCGTAATGCATGCGGTCGCGATGATCGCGTTAAACAGCTTTGGGGCAGCAAGGCTGCATTTGTAAAATAGAATTTCGCCAAGAGATTCGCCAAATGCGGACCGCTTATCTTTAAATAAGCGGTCTTTTTTCCCAAATCTCAGCAAAAAGTGCAAATTAACCGCGACACAATCGCGCTAATTTCATTTAGATTGCAACTGTATGCTAGACGTGACTGAATTCCCCCGTTAAATAGCGCATCGGAACAGGCTGCTTTTTTGTGGCCAAAAACCGTATGGGCCAAGTTTTTGGCTAAATAATGGAGTTAACCTCGTGTCACACGCAGAAGATCACGAAGGCACACGCCGCGACTTTCTCTACTACGCCACTGCTGGCGCAGGGGCAGTAACCGCAGGTGCCGCCGTTTGGCCATTGGTCAATCAAATGAACCCATCCGCCGATGTTAAGGCGCTTGCTTCAATCCGTGTAGACGTCGCAGACGTCGTACCCGGAACGCAAATCACTGTTAAGTGGTTGGGCAAGCCTGTTTTCATTCGTCGCCGTACCGAAGAAGAAATCGCCGCAGCGCGCGAAACCCCGTTGACCGATCTGGTTGATACGGGCTCTGAAAACGCCAACAAGCCTGGCACCGACGCAAGCGACGAAAACCGCGCGATGGACGAAAATGGCGAATGGTTGGTGATGATGGGCGTGTGCACGCACCTTGGCTGTGTGCCTTTGGGTGATGGCGCGGGTGATTTTAATGGCTGGTTCTGCCCATGCCACGGGTCACATTACGACACGTCTGGCCGTATCCGCAAAGGTCCAGCGCCGAAAAACCTGCCCGTTCCGGTGGCAGAGTTTGTTGACGAAACAACAATCAAATTGGGCTAAGGAAGGACAAAAAGATGGCTGGTATTCCACACGACCATTACGAACCAAAGTCCAAGTCGCAAAAATGGCTGCACAGCCGTTTGCCGATCGTTGGATTGCTGTATGACACGATTATGATCCCAACACCAAAAAACCTGAACTGGATGTGGATTTGGGGTATCGTGCTGACATTCTGTTTGGCGCTGCAAATTGTAACCGGTATCGTTTTGGCGATGCATTACACCCCGCACGTCGATTTGGCATTTGCATCCGTTGAACACATCATGCGCGATGTGAACGGTGGCCATATGCTGCGCTACTTGCACGCAAATGGGGCGTCATTGTTCTTTATTGCGGTATATGCACATATCTTCCGCGGCTTGTACTATGGTTCATACAAAGCGCCACGTGAAATCACATGGATCATCGGTATGCTGATCTATCTGTTGATGATGGGCACTGCGTTCATGGGTTACGTTTTGCCTTGGGGCCAAATGTCATTCTGGGGTGCGACCGTTATCACCGGTTTGTTTGGTGCGGTGCCATTCGTTGGTGAATCGATCCAAACGTTGTTGTTGGGCGGCCCAGCTGTTGACAACGCAACATTGAACCGTTTCTTCAGCTTGCATTACCTGTTCCCATTCCTGATCGCAGGTCTGGTTGCGGTACATATCTGGGCGTTCCACTCGACCGGTAACAACAACCCAACTGGTGTCGAAGTGCGCCGTGGGTCTAAGGCCGAAGCAGAGAAAGACACCGTCCCATTCTGGCCATATTTTGTCATCAAAGATCTGTTGGCATTAGCTGTGATCTTGGCCGTGTTTTTTGCCATCGTTGGGTTTATGCCAAACTACTTGGGTCACCCCGATAACTATATCGAGGCAAACCCATTGGCGACACCTGCGCATATTGTTCCTGAGTGGTACTTCTTGCCGTTCTATGCAATTCTGCGTGCGTTCACCGCGGACGTATGGGTCGTACAATTTGCGTCGTTTATCACAGGCGGCATCGTTGATGCGAAATTCTTCGGTGTGCTTGCTATGTTTGGTGCAATCATTGTGATGGCGCTTGCGCCTTGGCTGGACACATCATCAGTGCGTTCCGCGCGTTACCGTCCGCAACTGAAATGGTGGTTTGCGTTGTTGGTATTCGACTTCTTTGCCCTGATGTGGCTAGGCGCGATGCCTGCAGAGGAACCCTATGCGTCGTTCTCGTTGATCGCGTCTGCATATTGCGCGCATATGCTGCCCAATTTGATGTCTACGACGCCGAATTGGAAGACACGCGTCCAGCAAAGCCAGCCGACCATTTCCCCGCCAACACTGGCGCGGGCGCTCCTGACCTATCTTTGATGGCAAAGGCGCGGGCTGGTTTCCACGGTCCATACGGATCAGGGATCAACCAATTGGTTAAAGGCATGGGTGGTGCGGAATATATCGCATCATTGCTGACTGGTTACACAGGCAACGAAAAAGAAGAAGCAGGCGTAACGCTGTACGAAAACACCGCTTTTCCGGGTGGATGGATTTCAATGGCGCCTCCGCTTGCGGGTGAAGACGTTGAGTTTGATGATGGCCATTCCAATGAATTGCACCACGAAGCACAAGATGTTGCAGCTTTCTTGATGTGGGCAGCGGAGCCAAAAATGATGGCGCGTCAGCATTCGGGTTTCTTGGGTGTGTTGTTCTTGGCCGTTCTGTCTGTCTTGTTGTATCTGACAAACAAACGCATCTGGGCGCCTATTAAAAAAGCAGCGAAATCTTAATTTCGGACTACCATAAATTACATAAAACCCCCGCTTTTGGCGGGGGTTTTATTTTGTCACATTGCTTTTGGATCGGTCTGCGTTAGATTTTTGGTGAATGGTAAGGGATTGACCAATGGATCGTAAAAATTCAATGCAGCGCTTTGACATGTCTCATGACGATCTCAGTCGTCTTGTAACGTCGTTTTATGCATCAGTTCGTGTTCATCCAGTCTTGGGACCAGTATTTAACAAGGCTGTCGGCACCTCGCATACAGCGTGGCGCGAACACGAAGAAAAAATTGTGGGATTTTGGAGTAATGCCATTTTGATGGATCGCAGATATCAGGGCAATCCAATGCGCATACATATGATGAATCCTGATGTCCAACCAGAGCATTTTCCTATTTGGCTTGGTTTGTTCGAAACAACCGCGCGTCATGTCTTAACACCAACAAAAGCAGACAATATCATGGCGCTTGCACATCGGATTGGTGCTGGGCTAAAATTTGGCCTGAAAAATTATCGCGTAGATTCCATCAAACCACCATTCCTTGGTTGAAAGACGCCGACAACATCCCGTACCATTTTCATAGCGCATTCATCTCTCGGGGGAACCGTGGATTTATTGGTGTATTTCGTGCCCGATGCACTTGGGCCAGTTTCAGTCAGTATTTTAGTTGGATTTAGCTTTCTGGGGTCATTTATTACTATGGCCTTGGGGATTGGCGGTGGCGTTTTACTGTTGGCAGTCATGGCGTCTTTGATGCCAGCTGTGGCCTTGATCCCAATTCACGGTGTTATACAGTTGGGTTCTAATGCGTTTCGAAGTGCGACGTTGATAACCCATGTCTCTTGGCCACCTGTTATGTGGTTTTCGCTGGGGACTCTGTTGGGGGTTGCGTTGGGTGGAATGGTCGTCGTCCAATTGCCCGTCGCATTCGTTCAGATCAGCATCGGTACATTTGTGATTTGGAACGTATTTTCTAAGCCACCGAATTGGCTATCTAATGCGCCTGCAATTATTGGCGTCATTTCTAGTTTTCTCACCATGTTTTTTGGCGCAACAGGTCCCTTTGTCGCGAACTTTACCAAATCTTTGAATCTAACGCGGCACCAGCATGTTGCCACACATGGGATGCTAATGACGGCACAACATTCGTTTAAGATTATTGCTTTCGCTGCCTTGGGATTTTCGTTTTCAGATTGGATCGGCTTTTTGATTTTAATGATTTCGGCAGGTTTTGCGGGAACTTTGCTTGGAAAAGTTGTGTTGAACCGTATGACAGATTTCGGGTTTAAACGCGCACTTAACGTTGTCCTTGTCGTTATTTCACTGCGTTTGATTTATACAGGTGTTTCTGGACTTTGGTCATGAAAAAGGCGGACCTTAGGCCCGCCTTTTACCATATTGAAAGTGTACAATTAACCGATAATTGAATTTAGTGTCGCGCTTGGTCGCATAACGGCTGTCACCTTTGCGCGGTCTGGATGGTAATATCCCCCTAAATCCGCTGGCTTTCCTTGGACTGCGGCGATCTCGGCGACAATTTTGTCTTCATTCGCGGCCAACTGTTCGGCGATTGGCGCGAAATGCGCGGCCAAGTCTGCGTCATCTGTTTGCGCGGCCAAGGCTTGGGCCCAGTACATCGCGAAATAGAAATGGCTGTCGCGGTTATCGGGCTGACCCACTTTACGCTCAGGCGATTTGTTGTTGTCCAAGATACCTTGGGTCGCCGCGTCAACAGCTGCGGCCAAGATGCCCGCTTTTTTGTTGCCTTTGGTATTGGCAAGGAATGCAAAGCTTTCGCCCAAGGCACAGAATTCACCCAAGCTGTCCCAGCGCAGGTGGTTTTCTTCGACCAACTGCTGCACGTGTTTGGGGGCAGAGCCGCCGGCACCCGTTTCAAACAGACCGCCGCCTTGCATCAATTTCACGATCGACAACATTTTCGCCGATGTGCCCAATTCCAGAATGGGGAACAAATCGGTCAGATAATCGCGCAAAACGTTACCCGTAATTGCGATGCTGTCCGCACCTGTGCGGATGGTTTCCAATGTCAGGCGCGTCGCTTCGCGGGGGGCCAAGATTTGGAATTTATCGGCCACGCCTTTTTCGTCCAAGATCGCGGTGACGTATTTGATCAATTCCGCATCATGGGCGCGGTTTGCGTCCAACCAGAAAATCGCTTGGCTGCCTGTCAACGCTTGGCGTTCGATGCCTAGGTTCACCCAGTCGATGATCGGCGCTTTGCGCGCGCTAGATGACCGCCAGATGTCGCCCGCGTTGACCGCTTGTTCGTGCAGAAGGTCGCCATTGGCGGCGGTATAGCGCACGGTGCCTTTGGCCGCGATTTCAAAGGTGGTGGGGTGCGATCCGTATTCTTCGGCCTTTTGCGCCATCAAACCAACGTTGGCCACGGCCCCCGATGTGGTTGGGTCCAGTGCGCCGGTTTCTTTGAAATACTTGATCGTTTCGTCGTAAACGGGCGCATAGCAGTTATCAGGGATCACACATTTCGTGTCACCCGCTTTGCCGTCTGGTCCCCAACCTTTGCCGCCTGCGCGGATCACGGCGGGCATGGACGCGTCGATGATCACGTCGGATGGCACGTGCAGATTGGTGATGCCACGGTCGCTGTCGACCATATACATTGCGGGGCCGTCGGCCATTTCGGCGTTGAAATCAGCCAAAATTTCAGGGCGATCCGTGATACGTGCCAAAACATCACCCAGACCAGAGTTCGGGTTCACACCCAATTCCGCCAAGGCGTCCGCATGTTTCGTAAATGATTTTTCAAAGAACACCGATACCGCGTGGCCAAAAATGATGGGGTCCGACACCTTCATCATGGTCGCTTTCATATGCAGGGAAAACAGAATGCCTTTTTTCTTGGCGTCGGCAATTTCGCCGCGCAAGAAATCGCGCAGGGCCGCGGCCGACATGAATGTCGCGTCAACAACGGTGCCTTCGGGCAGGTCAATGCCATCCTTAAGCAGGGACACATCCCCGTTTTCGGCGATGAATTCGATTTTGCCTTTGCCCGCTTGGGCGGCGGTTACGGTTGTCGATTGTTCGTTAGAATAGAAATCATTGCCCGACATCGCCGCAACGTGTGTTTTGCTGTCTGCGACCCATGTGCCCATGGAATGGGGGTTTTTCATGGCATAGTTCTTGACCGCTTTGGCGGCGCGACGGTCCGAGTTACCTTCACGCAGGACGGGGTTTACAGCCGATCCTTTGATCGTGTCGTACCGTGCGCGGATTGCTTTTTCGTCGTCGGTTTTTGGGCTTTCTGGATAATCAGGTAACGCGTACCCTTGGCTTTGCAGTTCTTTGATTGCCGCCACCAACTGTGGCACAGAAGCCGAGATGTTGGGCAGCTTGATCACATTGGCATCAGGTGTTTTGACCAACTGGCCCAGTTCCGCCAAATCGTCGGATTGGCGTTGGTCTTCGGTCAGAAATTCTGGAAAGGTCGATATGATTCGCCCAGCAAGGGATATATCTTTTGTGCCGACGGACACGTTCGCGGCCTTTGCGAACGACCGAATGATCGGCAAAAGCGATGCGCTGGCCAATTCGGGCGCTTCGTCTACAATTGTATACAATATATCGGATTTAGAGGTATCTGACATGTTTTTCTTGCCTTTCCAACCTGACGGGGCTTGGGTGTAATTGCAGGAACGCGTGGACGCCGAAATGGTTCCGAAGGTCCGCAAAAATGAATTTTGATGACCGCCACATACGCCATTAAGCCCAGAAATTCAATGCGATTTATTCATGTATTAACGGACTTTTGCAGAAAGGGGGCGTGTTCTTTGGGTGTCCAAACTAAACCGTTATTAAATTTTGAGAAAAAGGCTAGAATAATGACATTTAAACCTCATGGAAAACACTTGATCGCGGGGGAATGGGTTACTAGTGAGAAAACCTTTGTATCCGAGCCGGCACATGGACCATCGTATGAGTATGCTGTTGGAACACCGGAATTGATTGATCAGGCTGTTCAATCCGCAGAAGAGGCGTTTTGGTCATTTGGTTATTCTACACGCCAAGATCGGGCTGATTTCCTGAATGCGATCGCTGATGAGATCGAAGCGCGCGCTGATGCGATCACTGAGATTGGTAGCCAAGAAACCGGATTACCCGAGGCCCGTTTGCAAGGAGAACGCGGCCGGACAACGGGACAGCTACGTTTGTTCGCGTCTCATATTCTTGCGGGTGACTATTTAGACCGACGCTATGACGCGGCGTTGCCAGAGCGTGCGCCGCTGCCGCGACCCGAATTGGCGATGGTACAGCGCCCGATTGGTCCTGTTGCAGTTTTTGGCGCATCGAATTTTCCTTTGGCTTTTTCAACCGCAGGGGGAGATACGGCGTCTGCTTTGGCGGCAGGTTGCCCTGTTGTGGTCAAGGGGCATTCTGCGCACCCGGGCACAGGTGAAATTGTGGCCGAGGCCATTCATGCGGCGATTATCAAATGCGGTATGCATCCGGGGGTCTTTAGTCTGATCCAGGGGGGGAAACGCGATGTGGGGACATCACTGGTCCAGCATCCGTTGATCAAGGCTGTTGGCTTTACAGGGTCTTTGGCCGGTGGTCGTGCACTGTTTGATCTATGTGCGCAGCGCGACGAGCCCATTCCATTTTTTGGCGAATTGGGATCTGTGAACCCGATGTTTGTTCTGCCGGCAGCGCTATCTGCGCGTGGTGACAATATTGCGGCGGGGTGGGCTGGTTCGTTAACAATGGGCGCAGGGCAATTTTGTACAAACCCTGGCATTGTCGTTGCCATCAAAGGGGCTGATACGGATGCCTTTATCCGATCTGCGACTGCTGCCTTGGAACCTGTCGGTGCGCAGACTATGTTGACTGATGGTATTGCATCAGCTTACCGCGCAGGGCGTGATCGTGTTGCTGGCACCACAGGGGTGCGCGCAGTGCTAACATCGATGTGCGACTTGCGAAATGCGACACCATATCTATTTGCAACAACAGGTCAGGATTGGTTGGCAAATCATATCTTAGCAGAAGAGGTCTTTGGGCCGCTGGGTTTGATTGTTGTTGTTGACGACATGGAAGAAATGCGCGCAATCGCACGCAGCTTGCAAGGTCAGTTGACCTGCACACTGCATATGGATGACGCAGACACAGAAGATGCACGCAGTTTGATGCCGATACTTGAGCGTAAAGCAGGTCGTGTTTTGGCAAATGGGTTCCCGACAGGGGTCGAAGTCTGTGACACGATGGTGCATGGCGGGCCCTATCCCGCGTCAACAAATTTTGGCGCGACCTCAGTCGGGACCTTGGCAATCAGACGGTTTCTGCGCCCAGTGTGCTATCAAAATATGCCAGCTGCGCTTTTGCCTGACGATCTATTATGAAGTGACAACGGCGGCATTAAGTCGCCGTTTTTTATGAGGCCACGATGACGCCCGCACTCTTTGTTGTGCTTATTATTCTCGTTGTTTTTGCGCGTGGGGCTGATATTGCCGCTGTGTGGCCATTCGCTTGGGGCGTTATGGCGATACTTGTCGTAATTCACCTCAGGCAGCTGGCTTGGCGCGAACGATATTTGTTGGCACTTTCGACATGTATTGCTGTTTTGGTCTTTGTTTTTGATGCAACGCCAATTCAAAATATGCATGCCGCGTTAAACCAAGCTGCATTTCTTGTGGCATTTGTGGTTGTATTGGGCGTCCTGCGCGAAGCTGCTGTGTCCTCACCATCCATTGCAACATTGGGCGCATATCTCACGCAACAGCCGACGCAACGAAGATATAGCGCGCTATATCTGGGCACTGGCGTAATGCAGGTTTTGTTTAACATTGGCGTGGTATCGTTTTTGATTCCACTTATTCAGCGCGGCATTGAAACGGCGCGGCCAGGTGATCTGTTGAACCCTATTCGGGAACAACGACAGGTTAGCGCTATGCAAAGGGGGTTTGCGTGGGGCGTGGTTTGGTCGCCAACCGCGCTTGCTCCGCTTGCGCTGTATGAATTGTTGCCGGGCGTTGATCGACTTTTATGGATCTCAATGGGTCTTGGATTATTTTTATTAATGCTTGTTCTTGGGGTCGTCGAAGACACAATACGTTTCAGGGCCCACCGAGCGGTTTCAGTGGTTGTCCCGCCCATATTTCCGGTAACAGCGGCGATCGGCTTTACAGCCACCTTTGTTAGTCTGCTTAGTTTGGCCGAGTTTTCGGCAGTCTTTTTCAATGAAACGATTGTATTTGGTTTGTTGCTTGCCTGCCCAATTATGACGATTGGGTGGATTGCCATCCAAACGCGGACTTTGCCTGATGCACGACGGGTCACACTGGGCCGATTACAGGAAATCTACAGCGTTCAAATGGGTCAAAGTGGGACCTTAGCAATTGCGCTTGGGTGTTCTGGGTTTATGGGGCGGGCGGCAGGAATCTTGGTGCCCTCGGACGACTTCGCCATTTTTTTTGGATTGCATACGACGCCCGATTGGATTGTCTTATCCATCTTGCCAGTTGCTTTGTGCGTCTTTAGCATGTTTGGCTTTTCGCCATTGATGATGGCCATATTTTTCGGATCACTGTTTGGGGGAATGTCGGTTCTACCTGCTGATGCTACATTAATTGCATTAGCGATTTCATGTGGGTGGGGGTTGTCGATGACTGCATCACCCTTTGCCACAGTGATCTTGATGATAAACCGACTGGGAAAAATTCCTGTATCCCGGCTAACATACGGTTGGAACGGAGTTTTTAGCGGCTTGTCCGTTCTTGTGATGACAGCGATCTTTTATGTCTGTTTTAGGGGCTCGTCACAGGTCTTTTAAATAGGGTGGATTGCAGCCCGCGCTTTGGCAATTGATTGCCGCCGCTTTTGCGGCGCGTGAAATCAAAGCCGTCAACCCTTCGCCATCGAGGTGCGCCAGATCATGTGCATTCAGGTTCAATTGATGGATCTGTCCCAGTAGGGTGCCCATAAAAGTATCGCCTGCGCCGACGGTGTCGACCAAAGGGCTTGCTATTCCGGCGGGAACTGTGGTTTGAGAAATTTTTGATCGCGCGATCGCGCCTTTTGCGCCTTGGGTCAAGACCATCAAAGACGCAGATGACAGCGCACAAATTTTGTCAAACGCTTCCTCAAGAGTTAAGTCTGGAAAGATATATTCCAGATCCTCATCGCTTAGTTTTAGGACAATCGTTTTGGCCAACATGCGCAATAGTCGGTCGATATAGGGGGACTTGTTCGTCACAACGATTGGGCGCGCGTTTGGGTCTAGGGCGGTGATGACACCACGATCGTGCAGAGTATAAAAATGGTTTTCCCATGCCTGTGCATCGTCGCCGTCGATTAAAGCAAGGCTTCCAATGTGAAAAACTTTGACAGCGGCATCTGTATTTTTGTTCAATGTGTCCGCGGTGATTTGGCGTTCAGCTGTGCCTTGGCGATAGAATTGATAACTTGGAATGCTGTCGATCACCGACACAACGGCCAATGATGTGGGCGCGATGTCGCGCGGCGCGGCCAAAGTCACGCCGTCTGCAAGCAGGCGACTGGCCAATAGTTCACCCAATGTGTCACTTGAAATCGGCGTGATGTAGGACACTGGATTACCTTGGCGTGCTGCTGCCAAGGCTACGTTATAACATGAACCGCCGGGAATTGCGGTATAAACTGGCAAGCCACCATCATAACCCGTTTGTACATAGTCAATTAAATTTTCTCCACCAACGACGATCATGTTAAACTCCTGTTTTGGCGGCTGCTTCAAACTCTTGCGCAGCATTAAGTGTAAGTGGTTCTTCCATCAACGCGTCTGCAATGGCGGGTGAAATCGTGAAACAATCATGTCCCATATCGATCAGGTCAATCATTTGTGTAACTGATCGTAACGACGCAAGCAGGGGGCGGCATTTTCCCATAGCAGACATAGATTTAATCTGCCGCAATTGGGTGTCTATATCGCGTCCAGCCTCTGCCATGCGGCCAACATAGGGTGCAATGTAATCGGCACCGATTGCTTGGGCGATGATCATCTGATGCGCGCTATAGCAGGCTGTCATCAAAATCTTTCCACCCATGGCACGGATTTTCGGCGCAAGATAAATACCTTGTCTGGTCAATGGTATTTTGACAACAGTCTCTAGCTGCAGCTTGGCACCAATGTCATAGATATTTTCAGCAAAGCGTAACGCGGCAATTTCGTCGCCAACGATTTGGCCATGGAGTTCGGAACCGCCAAGATCGCAAACACGTCGCGCCAGTTCTGACCAATTTATTTGGCCATAGTCTAACCCAGCCCGCGCAGCTAGCAAAGGGTTTGTTGTCACGCCGTAAAAGATGCCCGAAGGCAACAACCGGTTCCACTGGTCGGTATCAGCGCTGTCCAAGTATAGCCGCATTGTCTGCGATTCCGTTTCTGTTATGGGGTACGAATGTGAAAACCCTATCGGCGGAAAATGGGAAAAATAACCTGGACTGTCAATAAATAAATCACGTTGATTTAATAATTGACCGAATTGTGATTTGTCGCTTACCATGGCCCAAATGGCTGTCACAACCGTGCGCCGTTCTAAATCCTAATATCGGTCAAATTACAACCGAATTTAATTTGATCAGACGAAAAGCAAAGACTGGTGTGGCATCGATGATGGATGAACAAGTAGAAAACCATGATCAAATGGGCGAGGCGTTTCACACTGGTTCAAACCAAAGTGGGATGCGAAATTACAACGAACGCCTGATCATTGATACAGTGCGGCGTTCTGGTTCGCGGTCCAAAGCGGATATTGCCCGCATGACGCAACTCAGCGCTCAGACCGTCACAGTGATCGTTAATCGGTTAATTGCGGATGGCATATTAATAAAAATGGGCAGCGTTAAAGGCAAAGTTGGACAGCCTTCAACGCCAATTGCGATTAATCCCGACGGCGCGTTTTCCATCGGTATCAAAGTTGGGCGCAGGTCCGTCGACCTAGTTGTGATCAACTTTTTGCATCAGGTCATCGCAAAGCGATCTCTGTCATATGCTTATCCAGATCCACGTGACGTTTTGGATTGGCTTGACGAAAATATAGGCGCGGTTTTGGATGAGATGCCTGCTAAAAAACGACCGAAAACGTTGGGGATCGGTGTTGCTGTCCCTACTGGGCTGGACGGTTGGGAAAGCGCAATCGATGCGCCCAAAGGTGCGATGAAGGCTTGGTCAAACATAGATCTTGCACAATCAATACATCAAAAGACGGGTTTACCAGTCATTGTGTTAAATGACGGTTCCGCTGCGTGTTTGGCGCAATTAACCTTGGCGGATCTACGAAGAAACAAAACATTTCTATACATCTACGTGGCGACGTTTGTTGGGGGTGGTTTGGTGATTAATGGACAATTGTTCGAGGGACGTACAGGCAACGCGGGGGCGCTTGGGTCGATGCCCCTGTCTTTGTTAAGCGGCGATGGAAAAGCCCCATCACAGATGATTGATGTTGCGTCCCTGCATAAATTGGAAAAGACCGCAGTAAGAAATGATATGGCCGCAGATGGCTTTGCGGCGTTCTTAAACGCGCAGGCATCTACCGCTATGATTGACGATTGGATTGCAGAGGCCGCCCCCGCATTGGCGAAATCTGTTGTTGCAGCACAATCGTTATTAGATGTCGATTATGTCGTCATGGATGGTGGGCTGCCACAAAATATCATGGCCAAGTTGGTTGATATGACGCGCGATTGTGTCATGCATTACAACACCGAAGGCATCGCAATTCCCGATATTATTTTGGGTGAACTGGGGTCCGATGCACGTGCCCTTGGCGCAGCTATTTTACCCTTGCGGGCGAATTTTTCTGTGGATCAATCTGCATTTGTAATCGGGAACTAAGATGGAAGGGTCATAGTGCTGGACCAACGTCGATTTTGCTTCCATCAGAAAAGCGTGAAAACCTAAACCGCGATAAATCATGGCCTAAGGCGCTGCCGGTAATCATATCTGCCATAATGCGTCCAACGGCCGGGCCAATTCCGAACCCATGACCGCACATACCCGTTGCGATTGTAAGGCCTGGCAGGCTTGGGCAATGGTCCAGTATAGGAACAACATCCGGCATTGTATCGATCATGCCGGCCCAAGCGCGCGATGTATCCACAGATGGCAGCTGTGGAAACAGTGCTCGGAATTCTCGGGTGATAACCCGCATGGCCTTTTTGCTAGGTTTTGGATTTAGTACCCGCATTGCCTCAAACGGGCTTTTCCCGTCGCCCCAGTGATGAGGCACTGTCCATGCATCCGGAAAATCGCGCGGGCCAAACGGAATGGGTCTATTGTTAAAGGGATCTTGCTTTAAAACGGGCCAAAATTTTGTAGCATGCTTAAAGGCATCCCGTCCTAGAAACAGATCATGTGTAATTCCCGTGGCCAAAGTATATCCACCTTCGGCGCGTGCACGAAATGCGATATGTTCGTCAGTGGCACCACCTTGATACACTTGAGGCATATGCTGAGTTGCGATCACAGTGGCGCGTACGCTTAGTTGGGGGATGGAAACATTGTGGTTCTGTAGAAACAGTGATGACCACGCCCCACCAGCCAGCAATACATGAGATGCCTTTATGCGACCACGTTCGGTAATGACACCCGTCACCCTCCCCGCGCTTATATCCAAAGAACGCACAGCGCACATTTCGGAAATATGGGCCCCTTTGGTTTGCGCATAGCGCGCAAAGGCAGGCACCGTGATCCAGGGTTCTGCCCTTAGATCACTGGGTGTGACCATCCCCATAATGAAATCGCGCCGCATTTCAGGTATGTGGGCTTGCAACTCCTTTTGGGATAAAAGCTTTGTATCAAGGCCATGTACGGACGCAATTTTCATAAACCGTTCGAAACCTTCGGCCCGCTTGGTGGTGCGCGACATATAGGTGATCCCACCTTGCGTTAGGTGGATGTCTGTATCAAGCTTAGGTGCCAATTGATGCCAGAGGCGATTTGCCTCCATCATCAGCGGCAATTCAGCTGCGTCACGCCCTTGCTGACGGATCCATCCCCAATTGCGCGAGGATTGTTCGCCGGCAATTCGCCCTTTTTCCAACACACAGACGCGCAAGCCTTTTTCCGTGAGAAATAGCGCGGATAAAATCCCGATAATGCCGCCGCCGATGATCACAACGTCGGTTTCGCCCGGCACTGCCATATTGAATGCGCTGGTCGTGTGTAAACCAATTGGGAATTCAAACCTGTTCATGTGAACCTCATGTTTGTTGTGATCCTAGAACGGTAGGAATAGATTTCTCAAGAGAAAGAATGTTAAAAAATCGCCATCTTGGCAAATCTGACTTTTCCTTTGGGTGTAATCTGTTAGATCAAGAGCAATGATAAAGGAACCTAGAGTATGGCAGATCAGTTTCGTATCACCCTAGCGCAAGTGAACCCTACAGTTGGTGACATTGTGGGCAACACGCATATGGCACGCGAGATCTGGTCAAAGGCCAAAGCGCAAGATGCAGATTTGGTTGCATTTCCTGAGATGTTTGTCACGGGCTATAACACCCAGGATTTGGTGATGAAACCTGCGTTTCATAACGCGGCGATGCAGGCAGTGCATGATCTGGCAGTTGCCTGTGCGGATGGTCCAGCTATTGCAATTGGCGGGCCATGGGTCGAAAATGATAAACTGTTTAATGCCTATTTCATTTTATCTAACGGCGCCATCAAGAGCATTGTTCAGAAACATCATTTACCGAATGAAACAGTCTTTGACGAAGTGCGTATTTTTTCGTCTGGCTCTGTTTCAGGTCCCTACGCAATAGGTGATTTGCGGATCGGCAGCCCTATTTGTGAAGATAGCTGGCATGAAGATGTTGCTGAAACACTGGCTGAAACTGGGGCTGAGATTTTGTTGGTTCCCAATGGGTCGCCCTATTTCCGCGGCAAAATGGATGTACGTCTAAATCATATGGTTTCGCGCGTTGTCGAAACAGGTTTGCCTTTGATTTATCTAAATATGACCGGTGGACAAGATGACCAAGTCTTTGACGGCGGTAGCTTTGCACTTAATCCAGGTGGAGCGCTGGCTGTTCAATTCCCACAGTTTGATGACTGTATTGAAACCATCACTTTAGAAAAAGGGCAAGAAGGCTGGCACATTCAAGATGGCCGCAAAGAGACAATACCAGACACGCTACAGGCGGATTACCACGCCATGGTTTTGTCATTGCGCGACTATTGTCGCAAATCCGGATTTGGTCGTGTTTTGCTTGGGCTATCAGGCGGCGTCGATAGCGCTTTGGTTGCTGTGATCGCTGCTGATGCGCTGGGCGCTGAAAACGTCAGATGTGTTATGTTGCCGTCCGAATATACGTCCCAAGCGTCGTTGGATGATGCCAAAGAGTTGGCCCAAAATCTTGGTTGCAGGTATGATTTCGTCCCGATCAGTGAAGGGCGAAGTGCAATAACAAACACTCTTGCTCCGCTTTTTGAAGGGACCAAGCCTGATTTGACCGAGGAAAATATTCAATCCCGTCTCAGGGGGCTCTTGCTGATGGCGTTGTCAAACAAGTTCGGTGAGATGCTTTTGACAACCGGAAACAAATCCGAAGTCGCAGTTGGATATGCTACTATTTATGGCGACATGGCGGGGGGCTATAACCCGATCAAAGATCTTTATAAAACAAGGGTTTTTGATGTTTGTCGTTGGCGAAATGAAAATCATCATATTTGGATGATGGGGCCGTCTGGTGCAGTTATACCGCAGAATATTATCAATAAACCCCCGAGTGCAGAATTGCGACCAGATCAAAAGGATAGCGACAGCTTGCCCGATTATCCAGTATTAGATGCCATTTTGACCCTCTTGGTCGATCAAGAGGCGTCGGTTGCAGATTGTCTTGCTGCTGGATATGATCATGATGATGTAAAAAAGGTCGAGAGGCTGCTTTACACAAGTGAATATAAACGCTTTCAATCCGCCCCGGGAACACGGCTGAGTAAACGGTCGTTTTGGTTGGATCGGCGATATCCAATTGTGAACCGTTGGCGCGATCAAGGTTAAAATACGACCTGCCTTTTGGTCGGATTTGACGTGCGCACCTTATCGACATGTTATAGCGAAGCGACAGTTTATTGAAACTGTGGATCCTAACATGATTACGATACATACGGTTCCGCAGGCGTTTACGCCTGCGCAATGCGACATGCTTATTGGGTATACAAAGTCTGCTGATGCCGCAGATGCCAAGTTGGTCAACCGATCTGCTAATCACAACATTCGACGGTCTGAATTGGTCTGGGTTGACGAAATTGCCGAGGCAGAATGGGTTATGACCCACTTGATCGATGTCGTGCGTCAGGCAAATCGCGATGTGTATAACTTTGACTTAACAGATTTTTCTGAAAGTGCCCAGATCGCGCGATACGGTGCAGAGCGTCAAGGGCATTTTGATTGGCATTCCGACATTGGCGAAGGGCAATTTGCGCGTAAACGCAAACTGACCGTTGTCGTTCAGCTATCAGATCCGGCACAGTACACTGGCGGTACATTAGAGGTCATGGCCAGTAACGCCACCACGCTTGGTCAAAAAGAAAGGGGAACAGCAATCGTATTCCCCAGTTATCTTTTACATCGTGTCACACCGGTCGAGACGGGCGAACGCTTTTCATTAACGGTCTGGGCACACGGTCCCGCATTTCGTTAACCGTCGTTAATGTCACGATCGAACGTTTTGGCATCTGAATTTGGATGTCGAAAGGCGCGACGTACGACGATCCAGCTGATGAAAGACAGGATCGAAAAGGTCAAAAACACAGATTGCACCGTTAAGGTCATGCCGGTCAACAATACAAGACCTGTTAATACGGCACCGATGCCAAAGCCCAAAAAGAAATAGGACGGCAACATAAGCTCTAGCATCACCAAAACGATTCCAAAGCAAATCCATGCCCACCAAGTACCGAACAGTGCCATTATCTACCTCTCAGCATTTTGAAAGCGTCGGCAAAGGCCTCTGCGGCATTCGCGGGTAAAATAATTGTATTCGATCCCGAACCTTGCCCAACCGTTGTCAATGCCTCGACTTGTTTCAGGGCCACTTGATATTGCGCAGCCTCGATTCCGTTTTCTTGGATAGCTTGTGCAACGACAGCTGTTGCATAGGCTTCGGCCTCGGCTTGAACGCGACGCGCTTTCGCAATTTGCTCGGCTTCATAAAGTTTTGCGTCTGCCGCCAATTCAACGGCGCGTTTTTTGCCTTCGGCTTCGGTCACTTGTGCACGACGGGCACGTTCTGCGTTCAGCTGTTGCAACATTGCCGCGCGGGTCGCACTATCTAGATTGACGTCTAGAATTTCTGCGCGCGTCACCTCGATCCCCCAGTCATCAACCATGACTGCGACTGACTCACGGATTTTTTGGATAAGGTCATTTCGATTTGACTGGACTTGGTCCAATTCCATTTTACCGATTTCGCTACGAACAATACCGGCAACGGTTGTCGCGATTGCATCATCAACATCGCGGATCCGATAGACCGTCTTTTCTGGTTCTGTGATGCGGTAAAACACGCTTGTTTCAACTTTTACCAAGACGTTGTCGGTTGTGATTGCATCTTGTTCTGCTGTTGGCAGTTGGCGTTCCAATATTGAAATGCGATGCGCGATACGATCCAGAAATGGTACAATAAAGTTAATCCCTGGACCCAAGACTTGGTGCAGGCGGCCAAACCGTTCCACAACGTGCTTTTCTGACTGTGGCACGATGCGTACCATAAGATAAACGGCCAATAGGATCAGGCCGCCAAGGAAAAGTGAAACCAAATTACCGTTTAATACGTTAAAAAGTATATCTGAGAGCGAAGGGTTGTTCACTGCAATCTATCCTCATAAGAATTTTATAGAACTATATATAGTTGTTTTTTATCTTCGTTCAAAGCATTTAGATGATGGTGAAGTGCGAAAAGGCTTATGATGACTTCTCTGTGCCGTGATTGTTTCCATATGTTTGATTTTGGTGTGCGATGTGAAAAATGTGGCTCGCCGCGTGTTGTCGCGCATTCAGAATTAAACAATCTCTCAATTGCTCATATGGATTGTGATGCATTTTATGCGAGCGTTGAAAAACGGGATAATCCAGATTTGATAGATAAACCTGTGATTATTGGGGGCGGGCATCGTGGCGTTGTTTCGACCGCCTGTTATATTGCCCGAATACGCGGGGTTCGTTCTGCTATGCCGATGTTTCAGGCGCGTAAATTATGTCCCGATGCCGTGGTGTTAAAACCGCGCATGGCTGTTTATGCGGAGGTCAGCAAAAAAATTCGAAAAATGATGGAGGATCTGACGCCTGCGATCGAACCTCTGTCCCTTGATGAAGCGTTCATGGATCTTTCCGGAACAACACGGTTGCATGGTGCACCGCCTGCAGTGATGCTTGCGAAATTGGTTAATCGGATGAAAACCGAATTGGGCGTAACAGGGTCAATTGGATTATCCCATAACAAGTTCTTGGCAAAAATCGCATCTGATCAAGACAAGCCAAACGGTTTTTTTGTAATCGGCCAGTCGGATACACAGTCTTTTTTGGCAGACAAACCAATCGGGTTAATCTGGGGTGTAGGGCGCGCGACGCAAGAATCGCTGGAAAAGGCGGGTATTCGGACAATTAGTGATTTGCTGCGCTGGGATAAATTGGATCTTACATCACGCTTTGGGACAACAGGTGCCCGGCTTTGGCATTTGGCGCGTGGTCAAGATCGCCGCCGTGTCATGCAGCATACGCCAATTAAATCTATCTCGAACGAAACCACGTTGTTTGAAGACGTGGTGGATCGTGATCTATTGGATGGTCACCTCTGGCGCATGTGTGAAAAAGTCTCAGATCGGGCCAAGGCGCGCGAATTGGCGGGGCGTGTAGTCATTCTTAAATTAAAGACGTCCAAACATCAGATCATCACGCGCCGCATGACACTGCGTGATGCAACACAATTGGCAGATACGGTGTATCGGGAAACCCGCGCAATGTTAGATCAAATTGCGGTTGGCACCGCTTATCGTCTGATCGGGGCCGGGTTGTCAGATCTTTGCCCGCAATCCCAAGCCGAACGCAGCGGCGATCTTTTGGATCCAAATGCAGAAAAACGCATGGGCGCAGAACGGGCCCGGGATGCAATTCGCAAAAAATTTGGGACTGATGCGATTATCAAGGGTCGTGCCTTGCGTTGATCATTCTGCGGCAAGCTCAAGATTTGGTGTGTCAAAGGTCATGATTTCTTTGAACGCCTGTTTCAATTGTGATTTCAGAACGTCGAACCCGTCGTTGGGTGTTATTTCGTTTTCATTTAGGTACAGCGCGCGATCGATTTCAATTTGGACCGCATGTTGATTTTGCGAAGGACGTCCATAGTGCTGGGTGATATACGCCCCTGCAAAGGGATTGTTGCGGCCAACGCATAGGCCGGTGTTTTGCAGAGCGTTGAAGATATGGTCACTAATATCACGATCACAAGACGATCCAAACCGATCACCCAATACGATTTGCGTGGATTGAACTGCTTTGGACGGGCTGGCCACAGCTTCGTGTGGCATAGAATGTAAATCAATTAAAACAGCATATCCAAATTCGTTTTTTGCGTTCTGCATTAAGGCAGACAGCGCAGTGTGATAGGGACGCCAGAAATGTTCGATCCGGTAATTGGCTTCATCTTGGCTGACCTTACCGGCATAAATAGGTTGTGAATGTGCCACGACACGCGGAATGACCCCCAAGCCAGATGCCACACGCGCGTTGTGGCCTTTTGATTTGATCCCCGCAATTACCGCAGGGTCCAGTTCGTCGGCCCCTCGGTTGAGGTCTAGATAGGCACGCGGAGCGGTAGCACAAAGCAAGGGCGCACCCAAGTCCGTCACAAAGTCACACAAGTCGTCGATAAAGGCGTCTTCTGAGCTTCTGATTTTGTGGGGATCAAGAATCGATTGCGCCAGAAATGATTCTGGATAGGCTCGACCACTATGCGGTGACGCAAAAACAAAGGGTGATTTCAACACCTTCGGCGCATTAATTGTGTATGCGAGTGGTAACTGGGCGTTATTTTTCATAAGAAATAGATACCGCAAAAATAAACATTTGCAAAAGGCCTTGATCCTTTTCTCGCAAGGATTTATAGACCCGCTACGGCGCGGAATCCCGCGCCCCATTTTTTGGGGTGCAATATCGTGTTGTAAGGGCGGTTAGCTCAGTGCTCGCTCAAGCAGCGTCACCGCGACTGCCGTGTCGTGCGCCGTAAAGGCCGCGTTTACGTCATCAACAAGACGCAGCGCCGTTTCAAAGCCCGTCAGGGTTAAGCGAGCAACGTTATCGCAAGATAACGCATGTATTAAAAAGCCCCGCCCATAAGGCGGGGTTTTTTGTTGCCGTTCAACATCGGGCAAAGCCGTTAAAATTTGAAACCATAAGACGCGCTTGTGTCCTGCAATGCGCTGAACATTTGCGCATAGTCGGGATGGTCATGGCCCAAATTGCGCACCTGCCAATAATCGTTTTCAAGATCGTACATCTGTGTACTGCCGTCGCGATACCTGATCATACGATAGCGCCCTTTTCGTATGGCAACATCATCATGAAAGAATGTGGGAATTGCGCGGTTGGGATTTCTATCCCCATTCATCAATCCTGTCAGGGATTGACCCATTGTTTCGTCGATCGGTGGTAGATC
>RFZH01000150.1 GCA_009920815.1 Paracoccaceae bacterium | reverse complement strand
GTTTTGCTTGGACATCCGTTTGCGTTCATGTGGATCAAGATAGCGTTTACGCAGTCGAATGGATTCTGGTGTCACCTCAACCAATTCGTCATCGTTGATGTATGCAATCGCTTCTTCCAGCGAAAAATTGATATGCGGCGTCAACCGAACTGCGTCATCTGTTCCAGAGGCGCGGACGTTGGTCAGTTTTTTACCCTTTAGCGGATTCACTTCAAGGTCATTGTCACGGCTGTGTTCGCCGATGATCATACCTTGATAAATCTTTGCCTGTGGACCCAAGAACATGCGACCACGCTCTTCGAGGTTCCAAAGCGCATAGGCGACCGCTTCACCGGAATAATCATCATCTACGTCGATCGTGACCTCTTCGATGGGTTCCATGCGTTGGCCATTTTCTTCGCGCATCAAAACCTGAGGCCGCGAAATGGATAATTCAAAGCCTTCACGACGCATGTTTTCAATCAAGACGCCCATTTGCAATTCGCCACGTCCGGCAACTTCGAACGCTTCACCACCGGGGGTGTCGGTAACTTTGATTGCGACGTTGGATTCGGCTTCTTTCATCAAACGTTCGCGGATGACGCGGCTTTGTACTTTCTTACCTTCACGACCGGCTAAGGGGCTGTCGTTGATGCCAAAGGTGACGGTGATGGTGGGCGGATCGATCGGTTGCGCTTCCAAAGGTTCTTCGACCGCCAAAGCGCACAGCGTGTCTGAAACGGTTGCCTTTGTCATGCCTGCCAAAGACACGATATCGCCGGCGATCGCCTCGTCGATGTCTTGCTGTCCTAGGCCACGGAACGCTTGAATTTTGGTCACGCGGAATTGTTCAATTTTTTGACCCACACGCGACAGGGCTTGGATGGTTTGTCCAACCTTCAACCTACCGCTTTCAACGCGACCGGTCAGGATACGGCCAACGAATGGATCATTGCCCAAAGTCGTTGCCAACATGCGGAAATCGTCGTTTTGTTTGGCCAGCTGTTTTGGGGCGGGTACGTGGTTTATGATCAATTGAAACAACGCGTCCAAATTCTTACGAGGACCGTCCATTTCCGCGTCAGCCCAGCCAGAGCGGCCAGAGGCGTACATATGTGGGAAATCTAATTGATCTTCGTCTGCGCCGAGCGCGACAAACAGATCAAAACATTCATCAAGCGCGCGATCTGGTTCGGCATCTGGTTTGTCGACTTTGTTCAAAACAACAATCGGACGTAGACCCAGTGCCAAGGCTTTGGATGTCACGAATTTTGTTTGAGGCATCGGACCTTCGGCCGCATCAACCAACAAAACAACACCGTCGACCATTGACAGGATGCGTTCAACCTCACCGCCGAAATCGGCGTGGCCGGGCGTGTCAACGATATTGATGCGATGACCGTGCCATTCGACGGATGTGGCCTTGGCCAAAATGGTGATGCCCCGTTCGCGTTCCAAATCGTTGCTGTCCATGGCGCGTTCGGCCACAGCTTGGTTGGCGCGGAAAGCGCCTGATTGTTTTAACAGTTCGTCAACCAGCGTGGTTTTGCCGTGGTCAACGTGCGCAATAATTGCGATATTGCGTAGATCCATGTGTATTTCCGCCATTTCTAGTTCGTTGCTTGGCCCCTAAACGGAAATGCAACAAAAGACCAGAGCTTATTGGGTCGCAGGCTGTTATTGTTTGCGGTGTAACAAATTTATAATTTCTTTGGTGATTTACACGTGGGATTCCCATAGCTTTTTTCACAAGCGGTTTCAGCACATGCCGCAATATGTGCGTTGCGTCGTTTTTTATGGATGTCTACTTGGTCGACAACCGTGTAGGGGACCATAACCGTGTTTTAGCCTTGTTCACAGATGGTCTGGCCATTGATCTGGCGACAAACCGTGGTACCGCTGAATTCTTTTTCTTGGCGATACTCTGTGAATAAACGATCCTCAAACTTTGCTGGGATCAGATTATGCCAGTGAACCGCGCAGTGCGACCTTTCACCGTCGTACGCAGCGGTTGTGCATGATGCGGCCATTACAATGGGCGTCAGCATCGAATATCTGAAATATGTCATTTATCCCCGTGACGTTTTACAAAATGTTAAAACGATGAACAGGTGAAAAGGTTAATTTACCGTTTACAGAATATCTTTGTTGTGGCCTGTATCGGTTTCATTGCTGTCATCCGATGCGGTTAGAAACGCCATGTGATCTTCGGTCTCGTTGGGTGTGTCCGCTGGGTCGTCATCAGATGCCGTAAGGAACGCCATGTGATCCTCTTCCTTGGTATCAGTTTTATCGTCATCCGATGCGGTTAGAAACGCCATATGATCTTCGGCCTCGTTGGGTGTGTCCGCTGGGTCGTAGTCAGATGCCGTCAGGAACGCCATATGACCCTCTTCCTCTGGTGCCTCATCTTGCGGGGCCTCTTCCTCCGGCTCTTCTGCGGCCATCAACAACATGGCTGCGTTCCCAAGGTCCATCATATTCAACGTCGCCTCTTTCTTGGGCGGTGCGGGCGGCGGCGGCGGTGCGACGGGCTCTAGGGGCAGTTCGATTTCTGGTTCGACTTTCTTGGCTTTTTTAGGCTTTGGCTCAGATGGTGGCTCCATCGCACTGAGTTTTTGCAATTGCTCATTCAACAAACATAGGCGCGTTGACATGATTAGACGGCGACGTTCGTCATCTTGGGCGGTGGCGAATGCTTGGGCTAAGGAAAGCGAAACGTCAAATACATCCAGCCTGCGCAGGCGGCGCAAACCGACTTTGGCGGCCTTTTCCATATGCTCTTGGTAGAGTGTTAGATCCGCAGGTTCGATTTTGGAAGATTTGGCCATTTTTTCCTAGAGTTCCGAAAAATTATCAACTTGGCACTGTCTTTGCAAAACATGGGCCAGCCCATTCTTTAACGGCGCAAAACGATCGAAGTTTTAGGAAAGAGACTATGACAGGTATACGTGATCATCTTGGGGTCCACGCCAACGCATTGATGTTGCGTGAAAAGCGTAATGAAGTTTTGGCATCGAATATTGCCAATGCCGCTACACCGCAGTTCAAAGCGCGCGACATTGATTTTGCCAAAGAGCTTGAGCGAGCGACAGGTCACGGCGCACTGCGTGCGACGGATCAACAACATTTTAGAGCACATGCGACAACGTCTGCGGGGATGTTATATCGTGATCCGGTTAATCCCTCATTGGATGGCAATACTGTCGAATTGGCAGTCGAACAGATGCAGTTTTCAGAAAATACCTTGAAATATCAAGCAAGCCTTCAGTTTTGAATCGCAAGATTTCGGGGCTGATGTCTGCGATAAGGGGGGAATAATGACAATCCGTAATGTTTTTGATTTGTCTGGGCGCGCGATGTCCGCCCAGATGACGCGGCTTAACACCATCGCGTCCAATATTGCGAGTGCGGGGTCCACGTTCAGCAAACCAGAAGATGTCTTTCAACCCTTTCGCCCTGTTTTCCAAACGGAATTCGCCGATAAGATGCCCAAAGCTTACGTTCCATGTCCGAAATGTACCATCGTTCGTATTGTTATGTTTATAGCGACGGGTATGTTCTTGATGGCTCTCATGATCCTTCAGCCGACCCAAGCCGTGTTGCTTGCGTCCAAACTGCCCTCATCAACCATGATCGGGTTGGGCATCGTTGTCCTTGGCGCGATTGAATTTGCGCGCCGTTTGTGGGCTCATAAATCTAAATAATTAGATTTTTCCAGTAAATAAGCTAAGCGGAACGGTTTTTTTCATTGGTGTAAGGATATCGTGATAAACAACGATTTCCAGTGCCGGTGTTTCGTTTGCCGTGCGCATGAATTTTTGGCGAATAAGGGCGAATATTTGTTTCATTGAATGATCTCCTCTTTCAAACATATGGGCAATAAGTATGCCAGACAGGCACCCCTATCCACTTGGGCAAGGGGAAAGAAATAAGGTTAGAGCGGTGGTCATTGGTATGGGGGTGGTATTAAGACCGCACCTTTTGATCTTATACATATACAACGAAGGCATTAAGTATTGAGGTCCCCCATGCAAAGCCACTCGAACGCAGCCATGCGTGACAACACCCAAGCCAGTGATGTGATGCGCATTCTTGTGGCAGATGACCATGAAATGATTTTGGACATCGCACGCATGTATTTGGCGCAGCAGCCCGATATGGATGTGTCAACCGCATCGGATCTGAATGCGGCAGTTGAGCTTTTTCAAAACCAGGGCCCCTTTGACGTTGTGGTGCTGGATTACAATATGCCCGGGATGGACGGTATCGAAGGTCTGCGCCGCATGATCGAATTGGTCGGTGACCGTCCTGTCGCATTGATTACCGGAAATCCGACGACGTCGTTGATGAATCAGGCCTTGGATGAAGGGGCTGCGGGCATAATCTCAAAAAGCTTGCCGATAAAATCTTTGGCGAATTCGATCCGCTTTATTCATTCGGGCGAAACCTATATCCCGCTGCATTTGATTAAAGACCACACCAAGCATGACGCCCCTCAAAGCGGCCCGCTGAGCGCGCGTGAGATGACAGTTTTGGGTTTTCTGGGAGAGGGGCGCAAAAATAAAGAAATCGCCGTGTCGCTCGGCCTATCGGAAGGCACCGTGAAAATGCACGTTATGTCAATCTGTAAAAAGTTAGAAGCATCTAACGACACACGTCCCGTTGTGACACCCAAAATCGCGGAAACTTCGTAAACGTTTAGCTCTTCGACATAATAGAGTTGCAAGAGCAATGCTTCGCGTTCCGGCAGCCTTGACAATGCCTTTTTTAGCATAGCGCGCAATTGCGACTGGTGGGTTGCTTCCTCGGGTGAGGGGGTGACATCTTCGAATAACAAAGAGTGGTCGGTGTATACCTCGTCCAAAGATTTAACTTTGCTTGCTTGAAACCGTGCTTGCCAGCTTTCCAGCTGGGCTTGGTTCATCTCCATATGTTGGGCCAATTCTTCAACCGTTGCCGTGCGCTGCAATTCGCCTTCTAGTTTGGCCTCGGCAGCTCGTACTTTTTGTTGCATAGCAATGGTTGTGTTGTCCGCGATGTCAGATATTGGATTATGGGAATAGCTTGGTTTGTGCCTGCCAAGCGCGCGCCATGCCCAGAATAACGCATCTTTGTCGCTTTGGATGATACCGTCGCCTTTGGCCGTCATTGTCGCAATGTTATGTTGTGCAAGAGCGTGTTCTTTTTGCGCAAGACCATAGAATAGACCATAAGCCGTTGAAAAGTGGCCATCCTTGAATGCCGCGACCGCATCCGAAAATGTATCCGCATAAGACTGGATAGGCGCGGTCAAACTGATGAAAGATGCTGCGATTAGCGTGCTGAGTTTCCTGTTATTTGCCTGACATCATCACGAGTTGCGAATATATCAGGCGCGTTTTCCCGCCAAGTTTGCCAATTTCATTGACTACAATCTTGGGACGCGTGACGCCTTCGGTTTCCATTTCAATCTTTACGTTTTCTGACAAGTGTACACCATATCGGGACAACACATATTTTGGATCCAACTCAAATTCGCTTTGAAAGGCTTTATCTATCCAGCAGCGCGCCATGGCCCTGCCAAGGATGTCGGGCAGGTGGCGCATGACCTCTTCGCTGGTATGAAATGTGGTGATCCGGTTAACCAGCTTGAAATCTTGGCCTTGTTCGCTCTGCGCTGGTTTTTTGCGCGGACGGGCATCTTTCGTCC
>RFZH01000149.1 GCA_009920815.1 Paracoccaceae bacterium | reverse complement strand
GCCAGTCGCACGTCATAACCCGACTTGTTCATGGTCCGCGCCGCCATGATCCCCAAGATTGTCACCGACGCCCCAACGATACCCGTCGCTGCCGCGAAAATGGTGGAAACGAACAGCACCGCAACATACAGAGCGCCACGTGTGCGGCTGAACATCAATTGCACCGCGAGGAAAAGGCGTTCCATCAACCCCGCCTGTTCCATCATAATGCCCATAAAGACAAACAACGGAACCGCTACCAATTGGTCATCGCGCATCGTCGCGTTAAATTGGAACGTTTGCAGGTAAAATGTAAGCTTTCCCGAAAAACCCCACGCTCCGAACACAAAACCCAAGAAAATCAGTGTGAACGAAATCGGGAAACCCACGAAGATTGAGAAAAGCATAACCGCAATCATCACCAAGCCAATCGCCTGGTTTGAAACGTTATCAAGACCAAGACCCGTCACGATGAACGACAATATACCGTTGTCAGAAATTGTTTTCGGGAAATAAGCGTCAACAAAGATAAAAGCCAACAATACCAGATAAACTGGGATGATTTTCAGAAACTTGTCGCGGCGTGCCTTTGGCATTTCATATAGTGAACGAAGAACTTCGGCTATCCCTTGGAAAAACAACAAGAATGCAGCAATCGGCATTGCAGTGCGCGCCGGCGCCAAAGGTGCCATCATCGCAGTGTCCATCGAGCGTTCCCAAGTCACCCATGCTTTGATTGTAAATTCCAAAGACACGAAAAAGAAAAACAACATCGCCGGGAAATAGAACAGCAAATACAGAACCGTATCGACGGTTGCTTGGGTTGTCGGCGACCAATTACGGTACAAAAAATCCGCGCGAATATGTACACCGCGCATCAGCGCATAACCTGCGCCCAACATGAACATCGCACCCGCTAACATCCGGCTGTATTCATAGGCAAAATCCGTCGGCGCCAAAAACACCTTGCGCGCGACCACTTCCCAAACCATGACCACGATAATAGGGATCAGCAAAAGACATGTTGCCCGTCCAACCCAAAGGTTTGTTTGTTCAATAACTGAAATAATTGGACGCATCCACGGAGCCATATCCTCGGGCGTTTGACCTGGTGCGCCGGACTTTCGCTCGGCGATTAATTCATCCGTGATATCCAAGTCTTCGATGACCACATCATTGGACATGCTGTTTCCCCTGTTTACATTTTATGGAGTTTTTTATGGACGCGGTCCCGCCATCATGCGGGACCGCGTATCATTCTTATTTCAGGCTATCAGCAAACGCGCGACCCAAGTTTGCGTTTGATGTTTGCGCACCCGCCCAGAATGGTACAGCGACTTCGGCAAAGGCTTTTTGGCTATTCCAAACTTTTGCAAAGAATTCATCCTCTGCTGCGTTTTTCTCAAGCGATGCTTTTGCAGCTTCCATGTACTGGGTAAAGTAATCGGTTGGTGTATCATGCAAGATTACGCCATGGTTCTCTGTCAAATCTTTCAATGCTTTACCGTTTTCATAGATACGGTAAGACATTGCTTTTGACAAAGACGCGTTTGCCGCAACTTCCAATGCTTTTTTCTCAAGGTCAGTCAGACCGTTGTAAACATCACCGTTGATATAAAGGTCCGCGTTTACAACAACTTGGTGCAATCCTTGCAAATAGTAATGCTTCAGCACTTTTTGGAAACCAAAGACACTGTCAGGCTTTGGACAGCACCATTCAGCTGCGTCGATTGTACCTTTTTCAAGCGCAGGCAAAATGTCGCCGCCGCCCATCGCAACCGAGGCAACGCCAATGTCTTTATAGGTTTGACCCGGAATGCCAGGAGGTGTCCGGAAACGATATTTGCGGAAATCTTCCATGCTGTTGATCGGTTCTTTAAACCAGCCCAAGGCCTCTGGACCGACGGGCTGTAGCATAAAGCCCTTAACGTTCATGCCCATCTTGTCCCACAGCTCGTCATACAGCTCTTTACCGCCACCGTACTGGAACCAGCTAACAAATGCGATGTTGTCGATACCGACACCCGCACCGGCAACAGGCGATCCAAAGAGCATTGCGGCAGGATGTTTACCCGACCAATAGTGCGTCCATGCAAAACCACCCTCGATTAGGCCGCTGTCAACAGCATCCAACGTTTCGCTGACACCAACAACGGCACCCGCAGGTAGAACTTCGATTTTCAGTGACCCATTGGTCAATGCAGCAACATCCTCAGCAAAGTCTTTTAGCATGGTCACTTCGTCAGCTTGCGCTGGAATGACTGACTGAACGCGAATAACTGTTTCTGCAAACGCAGTCGTGGCCATCATTGCAAAGGCTGCTGCCCCTGTTGCCACTGTCTTCAAATTGAACATTAGATGTCCTCCCTAATTAAGCACCAAGTTTGGTTTATTTTTCATCAGGAATCGGTGCTTTTCCCTGATGTTTGTGCGAAAACGCGTCTAGGACGCGTCTTGCAAAATCATATCACTGACCTTTTCACCGATCATAATAGCGGGTGCATTTGTGTTTCCGCTGGTGATGATCGGCATGATAGAACAATCCGCCACGCGCAGATTTGAAACCCCGCGCACACGCAAACGTGGATCAACAACCGCCATGGCGTCATTGCCCATTTTGCACGTGCCCGTTGGATGATAGATAGTTACCGCCTTGCGGCGCACCCAATCCAGAATTGCGTCATCATCATCAAAACCGACGCCTTTGCCTGGGGCGTGTTCTTCGGTGATGTGCGATTTCAATGGCTCAAACTGTGCGATACGACGCGCGATTTTGACACCTTTGATAATTGTGCGGCAATCTGTTTCGGTTGCCAGATAGTTTGGATGTATCTCTGGCGCATCAGCTATGTCGGCTGATTTAAGCGCTAGGTGACCTGCGCTTTCGGGGCGGAGCTGCAATACCGATGCAGTGAACGCCGAAAACTTATGTGCGCCCTGCCCTGGTGCATCCGCGCTAAAGGGTTGAATATGGAATTGAATATCAGGTGTTTCCAAATGCGCTTCGGTTTTCAAAAACGCGGTGCCAAGGCTGGCAGCCATGGTCATAGGACCGCGTCCGGTCAAGGCATATTGCACTGCAATCATCGCCTGTTTGAACAGGTTGTCCGTTTCGACATTAATTGTGCTGAGGTTGGTTTTAAAAACGGGGCGGGCTTGTAAATGGTCCTGTAAATTTTTGCCAACACCCGGGACATGGGCAACCATATCGATCCCAAGAGGTTTCAAGTCGTTTTGATCACCGATACCTGACAACATCAAAATCTGAGGCGACCCAATGGCACCCGCACTGAGAATAACTTCCCTGCGCGCTGTGAGCGTTGTAAGTGTTCCGTCAATCACAGCCTGCACACCTGTCGCGACGCCATCACGAACAATCACCTTTTGGGTTTGGGCATCGGTTAGAACGGTCAAGTTCTTGCGCCCTCTGGCCGGCTTAAGATAGGCAACCGCAGACGAACAACGTCGCCCGCCTTTCATGGTCATCTGGAAATATCCAACGCCTTCTTGATCTTCACCGTTGTAGTCTGGGTTATAGCAATAGCCTGCGGCAATGCCCGCTTGGACCCAGTGATCCACAATATCGCGGCTCAGACGCGACGATTGAACCGACAAGGGACCCGCATCACCGCGAAGGCCAGATGCGTCTTGCCCATTCCATGTCTCGGCACGCTTGAAATAGGGTAACACATCGTCCCAAGACCACCCTGTACAGCCCATTTGTGCCCAAGTGTCAAAGTCCTGCGGTTGCCCACGCACATATAACAAACCGTTAATCGAGCTCGACCCACCAAGCACACGACCACGCGGCCATGGTATAGAACGGCCCGCAATGCCCGGGTCAGCTTGGGTTTTATACATCCAATCGGTCTTTGGATTACCCATTGTTCGAAAGTAACCAACAGGAATGTGGATCCATGGATTTGTGTCCTTGGGCCCAGCCTCAAGCAAAGCCACGCTATAGCGACCATTTTCGGACAGCCGCGCAGCAACAGCGCACCCTGCGGAACCAGCGCCAACAATGACGTAATCGAATTCCATTTTTCCCCGTTTTCAAAAATTGAGACTTTTTGTCTCGTTTTTATTTTGATTGCATGTTACAATAGTCGAAACCAATTTCAATTATTTTCTGACCACAGGGCCAAATATGTCGGACGAAGACAGAATTCCAACCAACCTCAGAACGCTATTAATCCTTGAAATCCTTGGAAAAAGCGACAGACCAATGACGGCCACGGAAATAAACAAAGATCTGGGCTTGCCAAAGCAAACCGTCCATCGATTATGCACAACCCTTGAGGAAAATGGGTTTCTGACCCGGGTTGGACAATCGAAACGATTCTATGCCGCACGTCGCCTGCGCACGCTTGGCGCTGGCCTGTTGCACAATTCGCGCCACTATATCAGCCGTCATCAGATCCTTTTGGATGTCGCGGAACAGGTGCGCGAAACAGTAAATTTTGTGGTGCCAGAAGATGACGGGATGAGTTATCTCGACCGTATCGAAACGGATTGGGCGTTTCGTATTCAGTTGCCGGTGGGCACGCATGTCCCATTTCATTGCACGGCAAGCGGAAAATGTTTCTTGGCAAGCCTTGCACAGAAAGCGCGCACAGATCTGGTGCGTTCGCTTTCGCTAAATCCATTGACGTCAAAAACGCACACAAACCCTGACACTCTTTTGACGGAATTGCAGGCGGTCGAAGAAAATGGATATGCGATCGATGACGAAGAATTCATGGATGGTATGGTTGCTATTGCTGTGCCTGTTACCGATACGCTTGGCCGCTATGTCGCCTCTTTGGCGTTCCACGGCCCGACACAGCGCATGTCAATTGCTAGCGCAATTGAACGCAAAGACATTTTGGTTCATGCAGCAATGCGGCTACAGGCGGTTTTATTCTCAGATGATGAAGTCGATTGAGTTATACTTCAGCTTTCTTAAATTTCTGATGATAGACAGAAAAAAACAACGCTCGTAACATCCAACTGCATGGAAATGCAATAAAACAGGAAAGTATTTTATGCGGCAAACATGCCAAACACGAATGGGTCCGCATCTTGCCTATTGGAAGGTTTGCCATGAATGGGCGGCAAAATGAAACAGGTCGCGCTTATCGGATTGGGAATGGTCAGTGATACCTACGCACAAGCCATTCGTAATAGCCGTTGCGTCCAGTTGAAATATGTCCTGTCGCAACGCGCCGAAACTGCGCTTGCTTTCACGAAAAAGCACCCTGATCTTGGGGCAAATGTGGCCACAATCGAAACCATTCTAAACGATCCAAGTGTCGATTTTGTCATTCTGGCCACGCCTCCAAATGCACGCCGCACTTTCATCGACGCCTGTGCGGCAGCGCAAATGCCCATATTGATGGAAAAGCCGATCGAACGGAATTTGGACGCTGCAACCGAATTGGTCGAGAAATGCGAAACAGCAAATATCCCATTAGGTATCGTGTTTCAACATCGCGTGCGTCCAATTGTGAACACCCTCTCCATGCATCTGCATGATCTCGGCATGCTCGGATTGATTGAGGTCTCGGTGCCATGGTGGCGGCCGCAATCCTATTACGACATCGAGGGGCGTGGCACCTATGCCCGCGATGGTGGCGGCGTTTTGATCAACCAAGCCATTCACACGCTTGATCTTATGTTGATGCTGTGTGGTCCAGTAACGCATGTCTCAGCAATGGCTGCCACAACCCAGTTTCACAATATGGAAGCCGAAGATATCGTCACAGCGGGGCTTCAGTTTGAGAATGGTGCCATCGGTACCT
>RFZH01000148.1 GCA_009920815.1 Paracoccaceae bacterium | reverse complement strand
GCCCCATATCTCAAAGCCCATGAGATCGAGAGTATCATAGATAAAGTCACCACCCTCACGCTCGAGGCGACACTTGATCTCATCGAGCGCGCGGATATCAACGCAGAGCGGCTCAGAGTAAAGCTCTCAGTTGATAAGGTCAGCACGCTCATAGGGCAAACGACGGACACCCTTGCTTTAGACACACTCACTCTAGAAGAGCCAATAACACTCAGCAGGCGCAGAACAGGAACAAAGCTCAGCTGGATTGGCTACAAGTCAGAACCAAACCATGCGCTCATCCGAGCGATCGTCACAGCACAAGATTGGGTTCATTTGATTAAGGCAGGACACTCTGTCAGTGACATCATGAACGCGCAAAACATTCCTGAGGGTATGATTTGGAAACGCATTCGGCTTGCCTTTCTCTCGCCACGCCTTATCGGCGCGATCCTAGATGGCACAACGGGTCATGATCTCACCATTAAAAAGCTGACCACGATTGATGTTCCACTTCTCTGGGCAGAGCAAGAGGCCCGATTCATCAGGTGAATTCCCTGTTATTGCTACAGGAATTCCCTGTTAATTTAGACGCCCAACACACGAAACCCCAATAAACATTGGGGTTTGCGCCAAAAAGCACACCTTCTCAAACACAAAAAAACGCGATTTCCCTGTTAAATTCCCTGTTAATTCACCAAAACAGGGAAAACCCACCCTCGCCTCTTACCGCTCTGAGCAAAAAGGCCAAAGAACCCCCAGTTTGGATCAGGGAAAGTACCTCACACGCACAGGCCATGGGGTGATGGCGGACAGACAGGGATTCGAACCCTGGAGACGGTCTCCCGCCTACACACTTTCCAGGCGTGCGCCTTCGACCACTCGGCCACCTGTCCATTGCGCTGGGTTTTAGCCGCATTCACTGACCAATAGCAAGGGCCAATTCCAAAAAAATTCATCAAAAATCATTCTTGAAAAATCAGGTTCACACGTCGGTTTTGTTTGCCTTTTTTCTCAATCTTGCCGATCTGGACAAGGCCGATTTCACCAGTGCGCCGCACGTGTGTTCCACCGCACGGTTGCAAGTCAACTTGGTCAATGTCATTGCCGATGCGAACCAATCGCACGCGCCCCGCGCCCATCGGTGGGCGGACCGACATAGTTTTGACCAAACCGGGATTGGCCGCTAATTCGGCATCAGTGATCCAACTGTCGGTCACCTCATAATTGGCTTTAATCAGCGCATTCAAACGATCTGTTAACGCCTCTTTATCTTCTGGTGCCTCGGGCATATCAAAGTCTAGCCGCCCTTTAGCGGCCGAAATTGATCCACCTGAGACGGGCAAAGGAATAACAACTGATAACAAATGCAATGCCGTGTGCATCCGCATATGTGCATAGCGATAATCCCAATCAATCGATTGCTGAACAGTGGTGCCAACGGGCGGCAAAGATTGGCCCATCTCGGGAACAAGTACAATGTCACCTCCATCGCCTTTGATTGCCACCTCAATCGCCAATGTCCCGCCATCCCATGCCAATGTCCCCCGATCACCGGGTTGCCCACCAGATGTCGCATAAAAGATTGTTTGATCCAGGATAATCCCTATTTCAGTGACCGCATGCACCTGTGCCAGGGCTGTTCGGCAATAGGCGTCTGTGATAAACATCGGCACGGTCATTGAACATCCTTTCGCAGGTCTTCCAAATTTTTGATATAGATATCCCGTTGGGCAAAGGGAATTTCGATGCCTTCGGCCATAAATCGTTCAGCAATTTGATGATTCACCTCGGTTTTAACCACGTTCATGAAATTCACATCACGCAAGACCAAACGCACATCGAAATTCAAACTGTCCGCGCCGAACCCTTGGAACACAACAGACGGCGGCGGATCCAAAAGTGCCATGGGTTGGTTTTTTGCAATCTCTAACAAGATTGCTTCGACCTTCCGGGTATCGGTGCCGTAGGCAACACCGACGGGCACGATCAAGCGCCCAACCTTATTGCCACGGGTCCAGTTTGTCACCACCCCTGACACAAGGTCAGCATTTGGCACAATGACATCGGTGCGATCAAAGGTTTCGATGCGGGTTGAACGCACAGAAATATCGCGCACATATCCCATTTGCCCACCGACCTCGATCCAATCACCTTCGCTGACGGGGCGTTCAATCAACAAGATGATACCAGAGACAAAGTTCGAGACGATGTTTTGTAAACCAAAACCGATCCCGACTGACAACGCACCGGCAACGATCGCCAGAGAGGACAAATCCAACCCAGTCGATGAAATTGCTGCCATCGCCGCCAAAAAGATACCAACATACCCCAGACCCGAGACAATCGCATTTTGGGCACCAACATCCATTTTTGTCTTAGGTAAGACCGTTCCCCGCATCGCAGCCTGAATCAGGCGCGTTACGCTGTACCCGATTGTAAAAATTACCACAAAAGTTATAAAATCTAACGGTGAAATTTTTGTGCCACCAAGGGAAATTCCGTCTTGGAATTTGGTCCATACCTCCGTTAGGTTTGCAACCCGCGCGCCCCATATCAAAGCAAGCGCAGGGATCGCCCCCAATACGATGACAAAGCCGAAAAGTATGGGCAACAAACCGTCTGCCACATCCTCAGATTTTCCAAGCAATGTCGCGTAGATTTGGATCACCAAACTTTGCAAAATGACCACAACACCGACCAAAGCAAGTGTTAGGTAAGTTGGGAAAATTAACGCATCTGCCCCGTTTGAAAAGCCGATTGCCGCCAAGACAGGCGCTGCGAATGCCACCAAAATTGAAAAACGATAGACCAACTTTGCAACCAAAATCGACAGGTTGCCCGCGCCAATCGTCGCGCGCATCAAGTCCGATTTGAGCACAACCAAAAAGCGCCACAAAACAAATGCGGCAATCAGCGTGGACATAAATGTCCAAACAGCGATAACATCATCCCCGCCTGATTGAAATTCAATCAAACGCGCGCCGATATCATTCAAGATTAGGACAAGCGCGCCCAGCTGAAAATACCGCATGATTGCATTGGCATTTGGCAATGCATATACCGATCCAATACCTGTAAATAAGCGACTTGACAGAAAGTTAGCCAGCAAAAGAATGGTAATCCAGTCCGGAACCATCGACAAAAGCAACCGACCACGCAGACCAAAAATCGGCAATGAGATGACCATATTCATCAACAGCTGTATCGCAACAATCCGCAGGACCAGAACAACCAAGTCAACGACAAAGCCATTAATAACTTGGGATGTACTATATGCGGCGACGGCCTGTGACACCCGTCGCGCCATCCGTGTCGCCCAAAAAAAGATCGCGAAAAAAATAATCAACACCAAGCCAATGGCAGGGCTTTTGCTTTTTAGATCCGATTTTACCGAGTCTGTTCCAACTGCGGTAATAATTTCCGAGGTGATCAAGTTAAATGACTTGACCAGTGTTTCTACCGTGTGCAGCCAAGCAACCGGTGCAAGCGGCGTTGGGCCAAGCTTTAAGATCGTGCTGGTGCGCCGTTCCAAAATACGTTTGTCGATCTCTCGAATGATACCGTCGGCCCGATTGTAAGCTTCGAGCGACCGGATGTTCGGGGCATTCAGCTCAGCTATTTGATCGTTTAATTCTTTGCGACGCTCGGCGACGGGGTCTGTGCCCTCTTCTGGGGCGGCCGGCAATGCCGATAATTGTGATCGAAGTGTGTCCAACCTCAGTTGATTGGTGCTTTGACCGTTCAAAAAGGTCTCGCGCCATTCAACAATCTGCGAACGCAAGTCATCATAGGCGGCCTCAGATGCACGATCTTCGGACAATACAGTTTCCGCGCGGACTGCAAGTGTGTTCCACTTTTCATAGTCTTCTTCTGGTATGGCTTGCGCCCATGCCAATGACACGGAAAAAATTATAATAGCGGAACACAAACGCAGGAGCGATATCATACCTAAACGTCCTCAAACACACCGGGAATTGACGCAGGCGCGCGGTCTAGCCAATCTGGCACAGGCAATCCTTTAGATTTTAAAAACTCGGGATTGTACAGCTTGGATTGATAGCGCGTTCCATAATCACACAGAATGGTCACAATTGTATGCCCGGGTCCCATATCGCGCGCCAGGCGAATTGCGCCGGCGATGTTAACACCCGATGATCCGCCAAGGCATAGGCCTTCATGTTTCATCAAATCAAAAACAATCGGCAACGCCTCTTCATCGGTGATCTGATATGAATGATCAGGGGTAAAGCCCTTTAGGTTTTCAGTGATACGACCCTGCCCAATACCCTCTGAGATGGATCCACCCTCTGACGCCAATGTTCCCGTGGTGTAGAATGAATACAAAGCTGCGCCCATTGGATCCGCCAAACCGATTTTCACCCCTTTTGGCTGTAAATATTCAGCACATCCCGCCAAGGTTCCACCCGATCCCACAGCACAAATAAAGCCATCCACTTTTCCGTCCGTCTGTGACCATATTTCGGGCGCTGTGGTTTCGACATGCGCGCGTCTATTGGCAATGTTGTCAAATTGATTTGCCCAGATGGCACCGTTCGGTTCGGTCTTTGCCAGCTCCGCCGCCAAACGACCTGAATAGCGCACATAATTGTTTGGATTCTTGTAAGGTGCCGCAGGAACTTGAACCAATTCAGCCCCCGCCAGGCGCAACATGTCTTTTTTCTCTTGGCTTTGTGTCTCTGGAATAACGATAACCGTCTTAAATCCCATCGATGCCCCAACGAGGGCCAATCCAATGCCAGTGTTGCCCGCCGTACCTTCGACGATTGTACCGCCAGGCTTAAGCAAACCTTTGTCGACCGCATCCTTGATAATATAAAGAGCTGCGCGATCTTTGACAGACTGGCCAGGGTTCATAAACTCGGCCTTGCCCAAAATCGTGCATCCCGTTTCTTCACTTGCGCGCCGCAGTTTGATCAAAGGGGTGTTGCCAATGGCGGCTGCCAAATCCTGAGCATAAATCATAGTCGCTTCCTTTTTCCTATTATCAAAGATTTAAAGCGCTTAGGCCTCAGACACAAGGTCGCCGTTACGATAATGCGCAAGCAACAACAGCGCAGTCGTCAAAGGCAGAACACGGCATGACCCCGCACGAACCATATCAAAGGCCTCTTGAAACGACATGACGTGCGTTTGAATGTCTTCGCCCTCGCCCGCCAATCCGCCCGATGGCCCAAAATCTCCAGATAGGTCGCACAGACCCAGATAGAAATGAAAATATGTCGTCGAACCACCAGGACTGGGATACCCATCAAACATTGGAATAAGGTCTAAATCCTTTAGGCCGGCCTCTTCTTGTGCTTCCCGACGCGCGGTCTCAATTGGTGTTTCGCCCAAATCAACCATGCCTGCAATGGGTTCATAAAGCCACGGCATCTTATCACCGCGGCCAAACGCCCCCATCCGAAATTGCTCGATCAATAAAATCCGGTCGGTTTTGGGATCATATGGCAACACCATGGCAGCGTCACGATTGACAAACAAAGCGCGCTCAAGTGTCGGCGACATTGAACCATCAAATCGACGATGCCGGAGTGTATATTCTTTCAACGCATAGAATTTAGTATAGACACTGTCACGTGACAAAACCTCGACTGCACAATCACCCGCGCCCACCTCTGGCGGCACGCGCGGATCATTACGCGCCAAAGACCAAGAATGTGCGCGGTCTTCGCAGAATGGGTACCAACGATCAAAATCCAATGGATCTATTTTACCGAATTGTTCCATCAGCTCACGGATCGCGTGACGAATAGTTTG
>RFZH01000147.1 GCA_009920815.1 Paracoccaceae bacterium | reverse complement strand
CAATCATGAGCTACAGCCACCACAAATTGGGCCAGCGCATGCCGTGGGTAAACGACACCAGCGAACCGATGTTTATTCGGTCGTTTCATCATGACAACGACTCGGCCGCGCGGGGTGCCCACAGCGCGTTAGAACCAGGAACGATTCCAATCGAACAGATACCGGACGTGATCAAAAATTTTGGAACCACGGTCGACAAGATCAAACAGATTTGGACCGACGATTATGCCATTGTTCCCGCATCATAGTGTACAGTCCGGACCCGACGATCAAAAGTGCTCCGATCAAGGTCAACGTTTTGGGCCAATCTCCAAACACCAAGTAGCCCATGATCAAAGCCCAGATCAGCCCTGAGTATCGAAACAGCGCCACAACCGATAAATCGCCTACACGCATCACCAGAACACTGAAAACATAGCCAAAGCATACAAACACAACGGCGCCCAAAATTAACGCCCACTCATGTGGACCCATGGGCACCAAAGTCGTGTTCAACATCATGAACCACGAAAACACCCAAACACAGACTGCGCCAATCAATGTCACCAACAAGGACGGGACCGTTTTTGACATACGCCGAATGGCCAAATCCCGAAACGTCACCGCGACCACAGCAATCAGTGCATAGATTGTATAGGTTCCGAACCCATCACCATCTGGCCGAACGATAAGCAACATCCCGACAAATCCGACCAGAATCGCCGAAACACGCCGCCATCCGATCGGTTCGGCCAAAAACACCGCACCGCCAAGCGCGACGGTCAGTGGCAACAATTGCAACAGGGCTGTTACATTCGCCAAGGGCATGTGGATCAACGCTTCTAGAAAGAAAAACGCCGCTGCCGCCTCAGCCACCCCGCGCGAAATGATCAGAGACCAATCCTTGACACTGTGTGACCAACGCAACGCCCCCATCCGCCACGCAAGCGCCACCAAAGCAATGAGAACAAAGCCGCCGCGGACAAACAATATTTGGCCCAACGGCATAATCGAACCTAATAGTTTTACAAACGTATCATTGATCGTAAAAGCCGCCATGCTGGCCATCATCAATAGCGCACCGCGTTGATTATCGGTCATTCGGAAATCCCAAAGTTTTTCCGACTCTTATCCTTTTTATCCAAAAAGAAAAGAGAGAGATTTGGCCCGAAAGGGGCCAAACCCTAACGGCCGTTCATCACCTCTTTCCATTCGGGATGTCGGGCATATTGCGCTTTGACAAACGGACACAGGGGTACAATGCGGAACCCTGATGCCTTTGCGTCATTGATCATGAATTCGACCAAGGCTTTGCCGACGGCGTGGCTGCCATCACAAAACGGTTTGTTTTGCGATGCCCCACACCGACACATGGCGTGTGTCGTGCCGGTGGCGATCCGGCGGCCAGAACCGGCGATGATTTCCAAGTTGCCCTTGACCATCAACGGACCGTTTGGCGCGGGGGTTAGAGTTAAATCACCATCACGCGCGGGCAATGTGTCCGCCCGATCCGTCGTTGGCACATCTGCGGTTGCCTCAAACCCTGCATCAAGATGAGAATTGTCACAATAGGGTTTGTTTTTCGATTGACCACAGCGGCACATCAGGGCGCGCGTGGCCTCTTGGCCGTTCGGTAATTTCAAGGCACCGCGATATTCAACAGGGCCATTTTCCCACAGCCGCGCGGTATTCACCTGTGCAATCGGTTCCTGTTTCCCGCCGTCTTTACGCTGATAGCTGAGCGCGCCGGACGGACAGCTTTCGATGATGCGGACCAGATCATCAACATCGGCGTTTTCCGGTTTGATCCATGATCCCGGCGCGTTTGGAATAAACTCATTCGGCAATCCCAAAACACAGCGACGTGCATGGATACATTTTTTACCATCATACTGGATGGTAATTTCGTTTGTTTCGATTGGTTTCATTTGCATCCCCTTCCCCTCCGTTCAAGGAGGTCAGACAAAGCTATGAACGGGCCACACAAAAAACAATACCCAAGGCGCGAGCCTTGGGTATTGTAGCGATTAAAAATCGGTTTTGCCTTATTCGGCAGCGCCCTCGGTTGGAGCGGCCAATGCGGCGCGCGCCTCTTCTTGGCGGGCTTCGATCACGACGTGGTCACGATCATGCGCGATACGGCGGACGCGCTGTGTCGCACCCCCTGTACCCGCTGGGATCAGACGGCCCACGATGACGTTTTCTTTCAAGCCGATCAACTTGTCACGTTTGCCTTGGACGGACGCTTCGGTCAGAACGCGTGTCGTTTCTTGGAACGATGCAGCCGAGATGAACGAACGCGTTTGCAGCGACGCTTTGGTGATCCCCAACAGGATTGGTTCACCCTGTGCTGGGCGGCCACCTTTGGAAATCGCTTTTTCATTGGCTGCGTCAAACTCGGCTTTGTCAACGTGTTCACCTTTCAACAAGGTGGTGTCGCCGCTTTCAGAAATTTCCCATTTCTGCAGCATTTGACGCACGATGACTTCGACGTGCTTGTCGTTGATCTTAACGCCTTGCAGACGATAAACGTCTTGGACTTCGTCGATCATGTAGTTCGCAAGCGCTTCGATGCCCATGATGGCCAAAATATCATGCGGCGCTGGGTTGCCGTCCATGATGTAATCGCCTTTTTGCACGAAATCGCCTTCGGCAACAGGGATGTGTTTGCCTTTCGGAACCATGTATTCAACGGGTTCACGGCTATCATCCACAGGCTCGATCGAGATACGACGTTTGTTCTTGTAGTCGCGGCCAAAGCGTACGTAACCATCGATTTCTGCGATGATTGCGTGATCCTTTGGACGACGTGCTTCGAACAATTCCGCAACGCGTGGCAAACCACCGGTAATGTCTTTTGTTTTTGCACCTTCGCGTGGAATACGTGCCACAACGTCGCCTGCGCGGACGTCTGAACCGTCTTCGATCGACAAAATTGCATCAACAGACATTGCATAGGTAATAGGTGCGCCAGCTTCGTTGCGCACAGGCTCACCATCTGCACCCACCAGAATGATTTCTGGTTTAAGATCATTTCCTCGTGGCGCTGCACGCCAGTCGACAACGATTTTCTGGGTCATGCCGGTGGCATCGTCTGTCTCTTCGCGCACGGCGATACCGTTGACCAGATCCACGTGCTTTGCCACACCGTCTTTTTCGGCAATGATCGGCAATGTGTACGGGTCCCATTCAAACAGCTTGGTACCGCGCGTCACCATTTCACCGGCTTTGACAAACACTTTCGAACCATAGCCCAATTTGTGGCTTGCACGTTCAGCACCGTGTTCGTCAACAATACGCAGCTTCATGTTGCGGCCCATGACAAGCGTGTCACCGTTTTTATCTTGCAAGGTCATTGGGTTTTCGAATTCGATTTTACCCTCTTGGCTTGCTTCCAAGAACGACTGTTGACCACCTTGCGCAACGCCACCGATGTGGAATGTACGCATGGTGAGCTGTGTACCAGGTTCACCGATCGACTGTGCCGCGATGATACCGACCGCTTCGCCGGTGTTCACGATGGTACCACGCGCAAGGTCGCGACCGTAACACTGTGCACAAACGCCTTCTTCGGCCTCACAAGTCAACGGGCTGCGGATCCGCATGGATTGAACGCCCGCCTCGTCGATGGCATCCGACATCAATTCGTCGATCAACTGACCCTTGGCGACGATGACTTCGTCTGTCCCTGGTTTTAGCACGTCGTCCGCGGCAACACGGCCTAGAACGCGTTCTGCCAAGGACGAAATGACCTCGCCATCATTGACCGCAGGTTCTGCGGTGATCGCATTTTCCGTACCACAGTCGTTCATGCGAACGATACAGTCTTGGGCAACGTCCACCAAACGACGTGTCAGGTAACCAGAGTTCGCCGTTTTCAACGCCGTATCTGACAGACCCTTACGCGCACCGTGGGTAGAGTTAAAGTATTCAAGAACGGTCAGGCCTTCCTTAAAGTTCGAAATGATCGGCGTTTCGATAATGTCGCCGTTCGGTTTCGCCATCAGACCGCGCATACCGCCCAACTGTTTCATCTGGGTCACAGAACCACGCGCACCGGAATGCGCCATCATGTAAACCGAGTTTGGTTCCGCTTCGGCACCGTTTTCGTCACGTGCATTCGCCGAGATGGTGTTCATCATCGCTTCGGTGACTTTGTCGTTACACTTTGACCACGCATCGACAACTTTGTTATATTTCTCGCCCTGAGTGATCAGACCGTCCATATATTGTTGTTCAAAGTCTTTTACTTGATCGCGTGTTTCATCAACGATGGACCATTTGTTATCTGGGATAACCATGTCGTCTTTGCCGAACGAAATACCTGCGCGGAACGCTTCTTTAAAGCCCATGGACATGATTTGGTCACAGAAAATCACGCTCTCTTTTTGGCCACAATACCGGTACACGGTGTCGATGACCTTTTGAACGTCTTTCTTACGCAACAGCGTGTTGACCAATTCAAATGGCGCTTTAACGTTTTTCGGCAACAAGGCGCCCAAACGCACACGACCAGGGGTCGTTTCATAGCGTTTGACGACTTCGTTTCCATGTTCGTCGATTTGCGGAATACGTGCGGTGATTTTCGCGTGCAGATGAACTGCGCCCGTATCAAGCGCGTATTGCACCTCTTCGATGGAAGCAAAGGACATACCCTCGCCCTGCATGCCTTCGCGCATGATGGATGTATAGTACAGACCCAAAATCATGTCTTGAGATGGAACGATGATCGGTGCACCGTTTGCAGGCGACAGAACGTTGTTCGTGGACATCATCAAAACACGCGCTTCTAGCTGTGCTTCTAAGGACAATGGAACGTGAACCGCCATTTGGTCACCGTCAAAGTCCGCGTTAAACGCAGAACAGACCAACGGGTGCAGCTGGATCGCTTTGCCTTCGATCAAGACGGGTTCAAACGCCTGAATACCCAAACGGTGCAAAGTTGGCGCACGGTTTAGCATGACAGGATGTTCGCGAATAACCTCATCCAAGATATCCCAAACTTCGGGACGTTCTTTTTCCACCAATTTCTTGGCTTGTTTCACAGTGGATGACAGGCCTTTGGCCTCAAGACGGCTGTAGATAAACGGTTTGAACAGTTCCAACGCCATTTTCTTTGGCAAACCACATTGATGCAGTTTCAATTCTGGACCTGTCACAATCACCGAACGACCCGAAAAGTCGACGCGTTTACCCAACAAGTTTTGACGGAAACGACCTTGCTTCCCTTTCAACATGTCAGACAGTGATTTCAATGGGCGTTTGTTGGACCCAGTGATCACACGACCACGACGGCCGTTGTCGAACAAGGCGTCAACGGATTCTTGCAACATCCGTTTTTCGTTACGCACGATGATATCAGGCGCACGCAATTCGATCAGACGCTTCAAGCGGTTGTTCCGGTTGATCACGCGACGATACAAATCGTTCAAGTCAGACGTTGCGAAACGACCGCCATCCAATGGCACCAAGGGGCGCAATTCTGGTGGGATCACGGGCACAACAGTCAAGATCATCCATTCAGGGCGGTTGCCAGATTCCAGGAAGGATTCAACAACTTTCAAGCGTTTGATGATTTTCTTTGGCTTAAGTTCGCCGGTCGCCTCTTTCAGATCCGCACGCAGACGATCTGCTTCGGCTTCCAAATCAATGGCTGCCAACATTTCGCGGATCGCTTCGGCACCGATGTTCGCGGTGAATGCGTCCATGCCATAGGTATCTTGGGCGTCCAAGAATTCTTCTTCGGTCATCATCTGGCCATAGGACAGATCGGTTAGACCTGGTTCGATGACCACATAGTTTTCGAAATACAGCACGCGTTCCAGA
>RFZH01000146.1 GCA_009920815.1 Paracoccaceae bacterium | reverse complement strand
CATTTTTTTACTCCAAATCATATAGGCAAGAAGGGCAAGTCCAACTGGCCAGAAAAAGATTAATCCAAGCACTGTTGCACCGATCCAAGCCCCTTTACCTTTACGGTCAAGCCAGCCTTCGGATCGTTAAAACCAATTTGGTTTGGCAAAAGAGGCTGGAATATCAGCGGCAGTCGTCATTTTTTTCTCCTTTAGACAATGTGAATGCTTTTCACATTAATACAAATGGGTAGGGGATGATGACTTGCCAAGGGGTAATGTAAATTATTTTTACATTATTTTATTAAATTAATTAAATTCAATGATTTGCGCATTGATAATCTGTGCTAACTTGCTTGGTTGAACCGAAAAAACGTGGTTTGGTGTGCCCGCTGCCACCCAGATTTCTTCAAACTCGATCAGGCGTGGATCCATAAATGTGCGACTGGGGCTCAGATGGCCGATAGGGGAAACACCCCCAATCGCAAACCCCGTCTTTTGACGAACCACTGTGGCATCAGCCTTTATCATTTCTTCGCCCGCAATTGCTGAGGCTCTTGTTATGTCAACGCTATTACCACCAGCGGTTAGAAACAAATAAACATCCTGTGTCTTGGCCCCTTGAAAGATAATGGATTTCCCGATTTGATCTACGCCACAGCCAACTTGTTCTGCGGCCATCTGTGCGGTTTTGGCCAATCCTGTTTCACGAATGTTGTCTGACAATCCTGCGGCATTGATTGCTGCTTTGACACGGTTCAAACTTTTGCTCATTGTCGATCTTACCAGTTTATTAAGGAGCCATGATGACTTTTGCCCGATCACTTAGCCATAGTCCACACCCCTATGACGTGGCGATGGCAGCCGATACAGTCAAGGGCTTGGACGTCACGGGCGAATTGCGTGAATTTTTGTCGTCAGTGGGCGGATGTAGCCCCTATCTAAAATCGCTGATTCAAAAGGAACAGGATTGGCTTTTGCCAGCGCTTGTTGATGGTGGCGATGTAATATCGGTGGAATACGATCGCCTGCGTGCGCTGTCCTATGACCATGTGTCTGCCGGCCTGCGTCAAGCAAAGCGGCGGATCGCTCTCTATGTTGCTTTGTGTGATCTGGGTCACGTATGGCCACTGGAAAAGGTGGTTTCAACCTTGACTGATTTTGCTGATTTGTCTGTGACGCTCGCGTTAAATGCTGCGCTTGGCGCCGAACTTGCGCGCGGCCGGATCCCTGGTTTTGACACAGACCAAGACCCACAGCAAATGGGGTATTTCGTTCTGGCGATGGGCAAGATGGGGGCGCATGAACTAAACTATTCATCCGATATCGATCTGATTTGTCTGTTTGACGAAGCGCGCTATGATGCAGATGATTTTTTTCAGGCGCGCAGTCGCTTGATCAAAGCGACCAAATCAATGTCGGCACTATTGAATGACTTTACGCCCGATGGTTATGTCTTTCGCACCGATTTAAGGTTGCGACCCGATCCAGCTGTAACACCTGTTTGCATGGGCATAGATGCGGCGGAAAGGTATTACGAATCTTTAGGGCGCACTTGGGAACGCGCCGCCTATATAAAAGCGCGTGTTTGCGCGGGCGACCAAACCACGGGGCAACGGTTTTTGAAAAATATGGCGCCGTTTGTGTGGCGCAAGCATTTGGATTTTGCAGCGATCGAAGATGCACATAGATTGCGCCTGCGTTATCGCGAACACAAAGGGACGGGTGGGCCTATCACCTTAAGCGGGCATAATATGAAGCTCGGGCGTGGCGGTATACGCGAGATCGAGTTTTTCACCCAAACGCGCCAGTTGATTGCCGGCGGACGTGACCCATCTTTGCGGTGTCGTGGCACGCTAGAAGGTTTGGATCGCTTGGCTGATCAGGATTGGATTGATCGTGACACAGCGATGCGCTTGTCTGATCATTATCGCGCCCATCGTACGGTCGAACACAGATTACAAATGATCAATGATGCTCAAACCCATGATCTGCCGCAAACTGACGATGGGTTTGAACGGCTTGCCGCTTTGATGGGGCAATCGACAGCGGATCTTAGATCAAATCTGCGCGAGCGATTAGAAGATGTCCATCACACAACCGAAGGGTTTTTTACACCTTCCAACCCAACTGTAACGGCAGACGCAAACCCACAAGAAGCAGAAATCATTGCCCGCTGGCCGTCTTATGCCGCCTTGCGCAGTGAACGTGCCGAGGCGATTTTTGATCGATTGCGTCCCGAAATCCTGACACGGCTAAGAAATGCCGCCAAACCAGACGAAGCACTTTTGTCATTTGATCGGTTTCTGAAAGGGCTTCCCGCGGGCGTACAGTTATTTTCTCTGTTCCAATCCAATGCCCAATTGATCGACCTGTTAATTGATGTGATTGGGACAGCGCCTGCGTTGGCGGCCTATTTGTCGCGCAACGCCCAAGTTTTGGATGCGGTGATTGGTGGGTCCTTTTGGGATCCCTGGCCAAGTATTGATACGCTGGCGGCTGATTTGACGATGCGATTGACCCGCGAAGGCGATTATGAACACAAACTAGACGGCACGCGGCGTTGGGGAAAAGAATGGCATTTCCGTATTGGCGTGCATTTATTGCGCGGTATCATCGATGCGCAAACCGCGTCGCGCCAATATGCAGACTTGGCGCAGGCCATGCTCCAGGGACTTTGGCCTGAGGTCATGTCTGAATTTGCCCGAAAACATGGACCAGCGCCTGGTCGCGGTGCTGTCGTGTTAGGGATGGGTTCGCTCGGCGCAGGGCGCCTTCATGCCAATTCAGATTTGGATATGATCGTCATTTATGACGCGCAAGGTATTGATATATCAGACGGAAAGCGCCCATTGAATGCACGCACATATTACGCGCGTCTCACACAGGCTCTGATCACTGCAATGACTGCGCCTATGGCAGAAGGGCGTTTGTATGAGGTGGACATGCGGCTGCGTCCGTCAGGGAACAAAGGTCCTGTGGCGACATCTTGGGATGCTTTTCAAAGCTATCAACAGAACGAGGCGTGGATTTGGGAACATTTGGCGTTGTCGCGTGCGCGCGTGGTCGCAGGCCCGTCCGCTTTGGCGCGCGATGTAGAACGTCTAAGAGCAGGGTTGATGGGCGGGCGCGATGCCGACCAGGTCAGTCAAGCATTGTCAAAAATGCGGGCGCGGATTGCTGCGGTCAAGGGCGACGATGATCCATGGCAGATAAAGGTCGGGGCAGGCCGCCTGCAAGATATCGAGCTTTTTTCACAAATGGGTGCCTTGATTGCAGGATCTGATCAACGCGATGTCGCGTCTGGTTTAAGATGTGCAAAAGATATCGGTGTGATCACCGATGCGGATCGCATAGAGCTTGAGGCGACATATGATTTATTTTGGCGGCTACAGGTTGCATCACGTCTTTTGTCGGAAAACCGCATGAACCCTGCCGAAACGGGGGCCGCCGGACAGGAATTTCTGTTGCGCTTGGTCGGGTGTCGCGATTTGACCGAATTAGAGGCTAAAATGATCCAGCAGGCGCACATAAGTCAGGCCATAATCGACCGAGCCTTGCCCGAGCCAAAGGAGGACACCGATGAAAGGTGACGCAATTGATCCCAAAGCGCTGATCAGAGAAGCCTATGCCATCGACGGAATTACCCTGTCCGAATGTCGAAGTATTTTTTTGGATTGGGCCTTGAGTGTTCCTTTAGACAGTGACACCAAGGATCTTATTGTAAAATTACTTGAGCGTTATCAACCTGATGCGCCAGATCACCCGATGACTGTGACCTTGGCAGAGGGCTTGGAAACTATGAGCAAGCCGCGTCGTCGCGGCGGGTGGCGAAGCCGCGAGCGTTGAATTTTTCTCAAGATATCGGATCGCTGACGCGTTTCGATCGCTGCGGCGACATCGCCCCGCACACCCAGCGTATTTCATCAAAGATGAAAATATCGGTGCCTAAATCGATAGTTTTGTTCCATGACTGCCGCGTTCGCGATAGGGCGTCGTCGAATAATGCGCACGGTAACATTTTGAAAAATGCGAAGGCGATGCAAAGCCGCAGGCCAAGGCCACGTTGATCACACTCATGTCGGTTTGCATCAAAAGATTGCGGGCTTTTTGCAGGCGCAATTCCATGTAATAGCGTTTTGGACTGCGGCTGAGGTAACGGCGGAACAACCGTTCAAGTTGCCGCGTGGACATACCAACGTTTTTGGCCAAGGTCGCGGGACTGATCGGTTCCTCGATATTTTGCTCCATCATTTGGATGACTTGGCTCAGTTTTGGATGCCGCACGCCGATGCGTGTCGGAACAGACAGGCGTTGCGTGTCTTGGTCGGTGCGGATCGAGCTATAGATCATTTGATCTGCAACCGCGTTTGCCAATTCTTCACCATGATCATCTGCGATGATTTTCAGCATCAAATCAATCGACGATGTGCCGCCCGCCGTTGATAACCGGTTCCCATCGACGACAAACACCGATTTCGTCAGATTAACCTCAAGAAACTCTTCGGAAAAACTGTCTTGGTTTTCCCAATGGATTGTCGCACGCTTTCCATCCAGCAGTCCTGCTTTTGCCAACGGATAAGCCGCGGTACAAAGGCCGCCCATGGTAAGGCCACGGCGCGCTTCGCGACGGATCCAATTCAATAACCGTTTTGTCGTTGCGCTTTGAATATTCATGCCACCACAAAGTATTGCGATGTCGTCACGATGCAATTCAACCAAATCATCATCCAGTTTGAAAACTGTACCGGCAGAACATCCCACCTCTTGGCCGCCATCGCCTATGAATTTCCAGCTATAGAGTTCACGATTTGCCATGCGATTTGCGATGCGCAATGCATCTAGGGCCGAAGCAAACGACAGCAATGTGAAATTTTCCATCAACACAAAAACAAAGCGCTTTGGCGCTTTGGGGGCTGTGTCAACTTCGATTATTTGCCGCGTTGCTTTCATTTTTTACCTGCACATGCTGAGTCTTAACTTACACATGCTCAAAACTTCCCGTTCGCGTCAAGAGATGTCGTAAATTTACCCATGGCCCTTTGGGATATCGCAGTATATAAGCCCAATATTGATATCGCTAACGCATGGAGTACACAATGAGCGAATGGCAAAAAACCAATTGGCGCAACAAGCCACGGGTTCAGATGCCTGATTATACGGATCAGGAGGCGCTGAATGCAGTCGAAAGTCAGCTGTCAAATTATCCGCCGCTTGTTTTTGCGGGCGAAGCACGGAATTTGAAAAAACAATTGGCTGCGGCATCGCGTGGTGACGCATTCCTGTTGCAGGGCGGGGACTGTGCGGAAAGCTTTGCACAATTTACCGCAGATGGCATTCGCGACACGTTCAAGGTTATGTTGCAAATGGCGATGGTTCTGACCTATGGCGCAAAGGTGCCAGTGGTCAAAGTGGGCCGTATGGCGGGGCAATTTGCCAAACCACGTTCTGCCGCAACCGAAACCGTGAATGGTGTCGAATTGCCAAGCTATCGCGGTGACATTATCAACGAATTGGAATTCACCCCCGACGCGCGCATTCCTGACCCCAAGAAAATGTTGCAAGCCTATACTCAAGCGGCGGCAACATTGAACCTGTTGCGCGCGTTTTCAACGGGCGGCTACGCGGATGTGCACAAGGTGCATAGCTGGACCTTGGGCTTTACCGAAACGGAAAAAGCGTCGAAATATCGCGAAATGTCCGAACGCATCGCGGATGCGCTTGATTTCATCAAGGCGGCCGGTTTGGACAGCAAAATCGCCCATGAACTGCGCACTGTCGATTTCTATACCAGCCACGAAGGGTTGTTGTTGGAATATGAAGAGGCGTTGACACGTCTG
>RFZH01000145.1 GCA_009920815.1 Paracoccaceae bacterium | reverse complement strand
CGCTTAACCTTTGAGTAAGTGTTTCAGGCGATGCAGTCACATGAATCACAATGAAATTTTCAAATGCATCTTGTGCCTCTAGCAATATGGCGCGTGATCCATTGAAGATGACATCTTGCTCTTGGTCTAAGACAGTTTTGACCGAAGTTGGTATCCCGTACCACAACCCGTGTGCCTGCCAAGATAAAATGAATTCCCCTTTATCTTGGCGACTAAGGAAATTAGTTTCGCTCACCCCCTCAAAATCTTCACCTCCGGCATCGGATGGGCGAGTTATGACGCGGCGTGCTTTGAACAGATTCGGGTTGTTGGCGAGGGCCGCATCGATCAAAGTGTCCTTACCTGCGCCCGAGGGACCAACGACTGCGAAAATTTTGCCAGTCATTATGCTACCTGTTTAGGCGAGAACTGTGACACATCAATTTCCCGATCTGCAACGCGCTCGCGTGCGGGGTGGTCGTGGAAAATACCGACAATCGCTGTGCCGCGTGTCTTAGCCTCTTCGATCAAGGTAAGAACGGTTTCGCGGTTGGTTGCATCCAAAGACGCCGTGGGTTCATCCAGCAACAACGCAGGGTAATCACGTACAAAACCGCGTGCGATATTCACCCGCTGCTGTTCCCCGCCAGAAAAAGTCATCGGGGACAGGTCCCAAAGCGTTTGGGGGATATTAAGACGGGTCAAAAGATCCCGCGCCTTGGCATGGGCCGTTTCGAAAGGGGTTCCGGTCATCAACAGCGGTTCAGCCACCACATCCACCGTTGCCACTCGTGGTACCACGCGCAAGAACTGAGACACATAGCCCAAAGTTTCACGGCGCAGCGCGATAATTTCGCGCGGTTGGGCCTTTGCAACATCCGTGTCACCAATCCATATCGCCCCTGATGCAGCGAGGTAATTTCCGTATATCATGCGCATTAGGGTCGATTTTCCCGCGCCCGAATTCCCTGTCAGAGCCACACATTCCCCTGCAGTGACGGTGAAACTTGCGCCTTGCATGACTTGGATCACCGCGCTGTTTTGATTGTGCAAGGTAAAGGTTTTGGAAACGTTTTCTAATCTAATCATGGCTAAACCTGTAAGACAGAGGACACAAGGAGTTGCGTATAGGCGTGTTGCGGGTCATCTAGAACCTGATCCGTTAGGCCCGCTTCGACCACATAGCCAGATTTCATGACCATAAGGCGATCCGCCAACAGGCGCACGACCGCCAGATCATGAGTCACGATAATCGCAGACAGGCCCATTTCCCGCACCAGAGAGCGCAGCAAATCCAACAAACGTGCCTGAACAGAAACATCCAAACCGCCGGTGGGTTCATCCATAAACACCAACCGTGGCCCCGTGACCAAATTGCGTGCAATTTGCAATCTCTGCTGCATCCCACCAGAAAAGGCCGTGGGGCGGTCGTCAATGCGGCTTTCGTCAATTTCGACACGGCCCAGCCAATCAATCGCCTGTGCGCGGATAGTATCATAGCGTCGCGCCCCAACGGCCATCAGGCGTTCGCCCACATTACCGCCCGCAGAAACCGACATGCGCAGCCCATCGCGCGCGTGTTGATGAACAAAGGCCCAATCGGTTCGTGACAACATCCGCCGTTCTGGTTCGGACATTTCGCGTGTATCGCGCACCCCTCCGGTGCGTGTGTCAAACAGGATCTGACCGGCATCTGGGGTCAAATGCCCCGCAAGGCAATTCAACAGGGTGGATTTTCCTGATCCAGATTCCCCCACGATCCCCATGACTTCGCCAGGGTAGAGATCAAATGACACATCAGCACAGCCAATCCGCCCCCCATAATATTTTGCGACATCGCGCACGGAAAAGAGGGGGTTGGTCATTCTGCGGCCTCTTGTATTGGGGATAAACGACCGCGATGGCCATCTGCCTGGCGGCCCGCGCAATAATCGGTGTCGGAACACACAAACATGCGCCCGCCTGCGTCGTCGATGATGACTTCGTCCAAATAGGTATGTTCGGCCCCGCATAAATCACAGGGATGATCTGCCTTTGACGGATCAAAGGGGTAATCTTCGAAATCCAGGCTTATAACTTGGGTATAGGGCGGGATAGCATATATGCGCTGTTCCCGACCTGCGCCAAAAAGCTGGATCGCGGCCATTTCCAGTTTTGGATTGTCAAATTTTGGGATGGGCGAGGGGTCCATTACATACCGTCCCTCGACCTTAACCGGATAGGCATAAGAGGTCGCAATATTGCCGTGACGCGAGATATCTTCGTAGAGCTTTACATGCATCAGGCCATATTCCTCAAGCGCGTGCATTTTGCGCGTTTCCGTTTCGCGGGGTTCCAAAAATCGCAAGGGTTCCGGGATTGGCACCTGATACACCAGGATTTGATCCTCTCGCAGCGGTTCTTCGGGGATGCGGTGACGGGTTTGAATCACTGTTGCCTCGCCCGTGTGTTCGGTTACAGCAACCCCTGCGGTGAATTCGAAAAACTTGCGAATTGAGACCGCGTTTGTGGTGTCATCTGCACCTTGATCGATAACTTTGAACGTATCCTCGGGCGTCAAACAGGCGGCAGATACTTGAACCCCGCCCGTTCCCCAGCCATAGGGCATCGGCATTTCGCGACTGGCAAAGGGAACTTGATACCCCGGTATCGCAACCCCTTTTAAGATCGCGCGGCGGATCATGCGTTTGGTTTGCTCGTCCAGATAGGCAAAATTATAATCGCTCATTCTGCGGCCTCTTTTGTTGCGTCTGCGGTTTCGCGGCGGAGTTTGCGGACCAATTCCAATTCTGATTGGAAATCGACATAGTGGGGCAGTTTGATATGTTCCAAAAACCCCGTTGCCTGAATGTTGTCGGAATGGGCGAGGACAAATTCTTCGTCTTGGGCAGGGGCGCCCATGTTGTCTTCGCCAAGCTCCTCCCATCGCAATGCACGATCCACCAATGCCATTGAAATAGCTTTGCGTTCTGTTTGGCCAAAGACCAAGCCATAGCCGCGTGTAAATTGGGCAGGTTCGGTTTTTGACCCGGTGAATTGGTTCACTGTTTCGCATTCGGTCACGGTAATTTCGCCAATGTCCACGGCAAACCCGAGGGCGGGAATATCCATTTCAACCACGACCCTGCCGATGCGTAATTCGCCAACAAAAGGATGGTTGCGCGCGTATCCACGCTGTGTTGAATAGGCTATTGACAAAACAAACCCCTCGTCCCCGCGCGTTAGGTTTTGTAGACGCAGTGGGCGACCTGCAGGAAATTGCATTGGTTGGCGTGTAAGGTCGGGGGGGGAGGTATCGGTTGGAGTTTCGGTTTGTATCAACCCGTCTTGGTTCAGAAAATCCGTTACACGCGGCATACGATCGACATCTGTTTCCCGCGTTTGCGCAACAGGGGCCTTGCCCTCGGCCGCCAGTTTGAAATCCAATAGGCGATGCGTATAATCAAAAGTTGGCCCAAGGATTTGCCCCCCTGGCAAGTCCTTGAAGGTTGCCGAAATGCGGCGGTCACAGGCCATATCGCTGGTTTCTATCGGTTTGGAATGTCCTATCCGGGGCAGGGTTGTGCGATAGGCACGGATAAGAAAAATCGCTTCTATCAAATCCCCGCGAGATTGCTTGATCGCGAGAGCCGCAAGATCGGGATCATAAAGCGATCCTTCGGCCATTACACGGTTCACCGCTAACGCCAATTGTTCACGGATCTGCGCAATCGACAACTCGGCGATATCTGTGTCGCCGCGACGTTCTTCGGCCAGCCATTCATGCGCGTTGTCAATGGCGCGTTCGCCGCCCTTTACAGCAACATACATTAGACCACCTCAACTTTGGTTGTGCGCGGCAGCGCGGCCACTTGGTCGCCCGCTGTCAGGATGAAATCCAACCCCAAGGGGAACAGGACGGCGTTCATTTGAAATGCCACTACGTCGGGTAAATTCAGCTGCGCGGTATCTTTGATACCTGGCCCCCGCAGGGTGGCGCCGTGTTGATCAAGATGTTCGACATCCACAATCACTGTTGCAGATTGATCAGGATATTCAGATGTGCCAATCGGGAATTGCGTCACAGGACACAGCGTATCCCATGTTCCAATCGCGAACGCGGCCTTGTCGGCGGTCACGATGGGCGCTCCGATATGAAAGGCGATCCAATCACGAATATCGGGGGTATCGTGCGACGCCGCCAGATAGATGGGCGTTTCAGGATCGCATAGGGTCAACATAACCGTCGCCATGGCCGATGACATGGGCGCAGGGCCCTGCGCACCCGTGATAGGTTCGATCACCCCAGGCCGCGCCATGGCGTTTAACACAGCACGAAAGGCACGGGATGCGTCAATAGGGGCGTTTTCAAACCCACCTGATAAGGATCTAAGCTCCATCAATCTTCTCCTCTGACAAGGGTAAAGAAATCAACCTTGGTTGCGGCGGCCTTTTCGGCGCGGGTTTGGTGTGATGCGGCGCGGCTTGCGGCAATCGGGACCAAGACGGCGGCGCGCACTTCGTCGGCGCGCTCTGTCTGCATCAGCGCATCAATCATCGCGGCCTGTTCCGCATGTACCTTGCTGCGTCCTTGGACATAGGCATGCCCGACCTCACCAGAGGCTATCATCAAGGCACAGCGTGTCACCGACATTTCGCCCAAATTGAACGGCGCACCAACCCCGCCCATGCGACCGCGCACCATGACTGCGCCGATTTCAGGGGGCTGTAACCATTTAAAATCGGGCAGGTTGGTCAACGCGGAAAAGCGGTGCCCAAGGTCGTCTGTTTGAGCCTTGGCCAAAAGGCCCATCCATGCCTGACGTGTCTTTTGGTCTGAGGTGAGATTGGTCATTAGACATCTTGCCATTATTACTATACAACTATACTAATCATACAGATTTGCCGCAAATGGGGCAACATGAGATTTGTGAAGATTTGGTGACACGATGGCGAAACCTTTGATTTGGGCGACAATTGCCAAGACATTGCAAAGTGACATTGCTCTGGGCCATTATCCCGAAGGGGCCAAGCTGCCGACGGAGGCTATTTTGGCCGAGCGGTTTGGGGTTAACCGTCACACCGTGCGCCGTGCGATTGCGGCACTGGCTGACCAAGGGATCCTGCATACACGCCGCGGGTCGGGGGTGTTTGTGGTGCAAAGACCGACCGATTACCCCATTGGCAAACGTGTTCGGTTTCACCAAAACATCGCAGCGACGGGCAAATTGGCGGGCAAACAAAGGCTCCGCATTGAAATACGCCGCAGCGATCGGGTCGAGGCAGGTGCTTTAGGTGTTGGGGTTGGCGATCCTGTGCTGGTTTACGAAGGATTGTCCCTCTCGGGATCCGCGGTATTGGCGCATTTTGTCAGTATTTTTTCCGTTTCCCGTTTCCCTGATCTGGCTACTGCATTTGAGGCGACATCATCAGTTACGGCGGCGCTGCGGATGTGTGGGGTTGACGATTATCTGCGCCGCGAAACGCGGATCACGGCGGAATTGGCAGATGCAACTCTTGCGCTGCATTTACGGATGCACCAGGGCGATCCAGTATTGCGAACTGTTGGGATCAATACCGACGTCGATGGCACCCCTATCGAATACGGGATCACCTATTTTGCGGCGAACAAAGTGGCGCTGACTGTCGCTTAGGCACGAATTATTCGTATTTTTCTAAAAATGCCGCGATCGGCAGTTTGCGAAAATCGTGCAGGCGGTCGCGCAGGGTTTGATGATCCCAATCCCACCACGCCAATGCCATTATGCGATCCGCAATATCGCGGGGGAAACGGTCGCGGATAGGAACGGCGGGGATCCCTGCCACGATGGAATAGGGATCGACGTTTTTCGTCACAACAGCCGAAGAAGCCACAATCGCCCCGTGGCCGATGATAACATCGGGTTTGATAACCGCATTATGGCCGATCCATGTGTCATGGCCAATATGGGCCACGCGCGCAAGGCGCTGTGCAAAGAAATC
>RFZH01000144.1 GCA_009920815.1 Paracoccaceae bacterium | reverse complement strand
AACATCGCGGATTGTTAAAAATTGACATGGGTGTGAATGTGCCGGTTATTGGACTGGGCGCATCTGCGCCGACCTATTATCCGGCCGTTGGCGATGCCTTAGGGTGCCAAATGATTTTGCCAGAACATGCAGGTGTTGCCAACGCAATAGGCGCAGTGGTTGGACGTGTTACGTTTCGCGCAAGCGCAACAATCACCTGTCCAAGTGAGGGTCAATTCAGGGTCCACCACGGTGCAGCGCCAGTAGATTTTCCAAATCAAGCCGCAGCGATTGAATATCTTACACATGCGCTTGGTGAACAGGCGTTACATGATGCAAAATCCGCAGGTGCCGAAGATATTCAGCTGGTCACAAAACAAGACATTCGGAAATCAACAGTCGAAAGCCGCGAGGTTTTCGTCGAAGGTACAATCACCGTCGAAGCGACAGGCAGGCCGCGTATTGCACATTAAAATTTGACTTGGCTAGAAACTTGCAGGGCATATGTCACGCAAAGGAGTTAGCATGAAAATTTGGCTTGTAGCGTTACTCAGTTTTCTGGTCTTTTTGACCATCGTTCAATTTGTGCGCTCTGTTTATGTTAATTTTTCCAACACACACCAAGTTATCGACAACACAAACGAAGCTGTGCGTATTTGTGGCGAAAACAATGTGGCTGCGGTTACAACGACGGGATTTACCTGTAATCCACCAAAGGTCCCAGTGATCCCCCCCATCCAATGATCTATGCTTGGCCAGGTGGCCGGCGACAGGCAGAATAGGTTTTATCCAAAAGCGCAAAACCGCATTTTACATAAAGTCGCTGCGCGTTGGGAGGCTTGGCAAAAATACGGAAAAATCGTCATAGATTTTCCTGGCGTCAAGTTTGATCAAAAAGATAAAAAAACAGATTATCATTGAAATTAATGATTTTGGGCCCCCTCAGGGGCCCAAACCAAGTATCATTTTAGGTAATCCAACCACGGACTTTGTTCCGCGATCATATTGTCGACCAGATCTGGAATGCCCTTGGACACGGTGACCACAGGGTCGACCAACAACGCTTGAACCACCAAGTCGCGGCTTTTGTTCAAAATCGCTTCGGCGGTCATGTCGTGGATGCCGATTTGGTTGGTCAAGAGACCCTTGATCCCGTGTGGCAAATCCATTTGGATGCCCTTAACACCAGTCGCAGTGACGTTGGCGGGGACTTCGACCGCGATCCAATCGGGAAGGTCTTTGATATACCCTTTGTTCGGGATGTTCACGGCGGCTTCTTCGTATCCGCTGTCGGTTAGGATACCATCCATGATCGGCACAACGCGTTCGTGCAATTCGGCCTTAATGGTTGGTGTCACTTTGCCCAGATAGTTGCGGTAATAGGTATAGAAATCCAAAATACCGCGATGATCCGACGCATCATGCGCCCATTGGATATATTCGCCAAAGTGGCTGTCATAGGTGATCGGCAGGTACCCAAAGCGTTCCAGAATATCACGGAACAACCAACGGTCGGACCATGGGCGCACGTCAGTGATGTGGGACAGGTCGATATCCATCCAACCTTCGGTTTCGACCGCTTTGCCGGTTTTACGCGACGCCGTCAGAATTTCGGAATAGCCAGGCATTTGGCTAAAATACGCCTCGGACCGCACGCGCACGTCGGGATAGGCATCTGCGCCTGTGTCCACGTATGACACGTCGGTCAAAACGGAAAAGTGGTTCAAACCTGCCGCGCGGTATTTGATATTTGCGCGTGGTTGTTCCAACATGGGCGGCAAGTGGCGTTCTAACGACGCAATTTCATGGCACATGCCGATAAATTTCAATTCGGGGAACGCGCGGTGTACGGTTGTACAAATCCGGCTCATTGGGTTGGAATAGTTGAACACTGTCGCGTTTGGCGCGACATCCACAACCTTTTGACAGATCTCTAGGATCGGTGGAATGATACGCAAGCTGTGGAACAACCCACCGGGGCCACCGTTTTCGCCATACACTTGACCGATTCCATATTGTTGCGGAATGCGCCAATCCATATCCCACAGGGCAAAGCGGTCGCCCACCTCGATCGAAATCACAACGAAATCTGCGCCCTTCAATCCATTGCGTAGATCCGCATCAACCGAAATGGTGAAATCCAGATTGTTGTCGGCCACAAAATCCTGCGCCACTTTCAATGTGCGCATTGCTGCCGCTTCGTTAATGTCGTTCAGCACGATTTCCGCGCCTTTTAACACAGAACTGGTAAAAATATCGCCCAGCATCCCTGTGCCGAATTGCAGAGACCCTGCACCGACGAGTACAATTTTTGTCATGTCTTTTCCTATAATAGGCTAGAGTTTTGTAACCGCCCGACCCGCTTAGCGGATTGGTTTTTCGTTCGCGTCAAAGCGGTGAATATGCCCCGCGATTGGACGCAAATTCAATTCTGTTCCCAATGGAGTTTCCAATTTACCGGGACGGCGCACGATCAATGGATCACCCGCGCCAATATCGACGAATAGGTAATTGTCGGACCCCAGATCTTCGGCATGGACGACCTTGCCGGTCCATTCCGCATCGGCCGCATCGGCAATTTCAATATGCTCGGCACGGATACCCAAGGTGGTACAGTTGTGTTTTTCCGCAATTGCCCCTTTTAGGAAATTCATCTGTGGTGACCCGATGAAACCCGCAACAAACAGGCTAGCTGGGTTTTCGTACAATTCGGATGGCGTGCCGACCTGTTCAATCAGACCATCACGCAACACACAGATACGGTCGGCCAATGTCATCGCCTCGACCTGATCATGTGTCACATAGATCATGGTGACATCGGTCATATCATGATGCAGTTTTGCGATTTCCAAACGGGTCTGAACACGCAACGCGGCATCAAGGTTGGACAGCGGTTCGTCGAACAGAAACACGCGCGGATCACGCACAATCGCACGGCCGATGGCGACGCGTTGACGTTGACCACCAGACAGCTGTTTGGGCAAACGATCCAACAAATGGTCAATCTGCAACAACTCTGCCGCCTTTTGAACGCGGTCTTTCATCTCTTGCTTGGACGTTTTGTCCAATTTCATGCCGAACGCCATGTTATCAAACACGGTCATATGCGGATACAGCGCGTAGGATTGGAACACCATCGCAATGCCACGCTTTGCGGGAACCACGTTGTTGACCAATTCGTCATCAAACAACAAATCACCCGATGTGATTTGTTCCAACCCAGAAATCAACCGCAACATGGTGGATTTGCCACAACCCGATGGGCCGACAAACACCATGAATTCGCCCTTTTTTATTTCAAGATCGACGCCTTTGATGACTTCGACCGCGCCATATGACTTGCGGACCGCTTTTAATTGAATATTTGCCATAATTTTCTCCGATCAGCCTTTTACGCCGCCTGCGGTCAGGCCCGCCACAATTTTACGTTGGAATATAAGAACCAGAATGATCAACGGCACCGTCACGATGACACTGGCCGCCATGATTGGGCCCCATGGGATTTCTTGGACGCTTGCCCCCGACAACAACGCAATGGCCACTGGCACGGTGCGCATGTCTTCGGAAATGGTAAAGGTCAGGGCGAACAGGAATTCGTTCCATGCGCCGATAAAGGCCAACAAACCGGTTGTGACCAAAGCGGGCCACAACAAAGGCAAGAATACCTTTGTGATAATGACCCATGGCGTCGCGCCGTCCACAATCGCCGCCTCTTCAATCTCGGTCGGCAATTCACGCATGAAGGTTGTCAAAACCCAGACTGTAAAGGGCAGCGTGAAGATCGTATAGCTCATGACCAAGGCCCAAGGACGGTTATAAATGCCAAGGAAATTCACCAATTCATACAGGCCCGACAAAACCGCGATTTGCGGGAACATCGACACGCCCAAGATCGTCATCAACAATAACGAACGCCCGCGAAACCGCACACGTGCCAAGGCATAGGATGCCGTGACCGCCAGCAACAGCGCGCAAAACACCGTTGTGCTGGCAATGAACACCGAATTCAGGATCGATGACGCAAATGCGCGTTGCCCTGTGACCTGTGCATAGTTTTGCCACGAAAACATTTCCGGCAAAATATTGGGTTTAAAGATGGCCGTACCTGTTTCGAAACTGGTCATTACCGCATAATAAAACGGGAAAACTGCGATGATCACGATGGCGACAACGCCAGCATAGAACATATAGCGCCAAAATGGTGTCGTTGGCATCAGCTTTTCTCCCCGCTTAGGTCCACGCGGCCCAGTTTGATATAGAGCAGAACAAAGCCAGTGATGATCAGGAACAACAATGTCGACATGGCCGAGCCTTCGCCGTAATCGCCAAATTGTTGCAATTCACGATAGCTGAGCACCGACATGGTGATTGTGCTGTCCGATTGTGGCGTCAGCAGGTAAATCAAATCAAAGATACGCAGCGCGTCCAAGGCACGGAAAATCACCGCCACCAAAATCGCAGGCCGCAAGAGCGGAAGCGTGACACGCCAGAACACCCGCAACGGATGAATGCCGTCAATGCGCGCGCTTTCGTACATATCGCGCGGGATCATTTGCAAACCAGCCAGGATCAACAGCGCCATGAACGGGGTTGTTTTCCACACGTCCACGATCAAAACGGCGATCATGGCGGTATCGGACGACGCAGTCCACGCAATCGGTTTATCGATCAAGTGAAGCGTCAGCATTATTTCGTTGATGATCCCGAATTGGTCATTCAACATCCATCCCCACATCCGCGCGGAAACAATTGTTGGAATGGCCCATGGGATCAAGACAGCGGCACGCACCAATCCGCGCCCCTTGAATTCGGCGTTTAACACCAGCGCAACCAACAGCCCCAGTATGGTTTCCAATGCAACGGACACGATCGAAAAACGGACAGTGTTCCAAACAGCGTTCCACCAATCCTTGTCAACCAAAACACCCTTCCACCGAACGGTGCCGTTCGAGCGCACTTTTTTCTCGACATAATTGTCGAAACCGATCCATTCGCTTTGACCGTTAAAAATCGTATTTGCGGTAGCATCCGTAAATGAAAAGCTGATGGACCGAAACAATGGCCAAGCGGCGACGATCAACAGCATAATCAGCATCGGCGCCAAAAACATATACGCCGCACGAACACGTTGTTGTTCTAGGTTAAGCGTCTTACCCGCAGTCGGGGACGCGTTGGTGCTTTTATCAGAAGACATGAGGGGTATCCCAATCGGTTGCGGCGCAAATGCACTGCAAAAATATGACTGGGCGGTTCGTGCCGCCCAGTCTGATTACTGATCCGAATTAGTTCAGCAAATCATCCAGATCGTCTTCTAGGTCTGCAAGCGCGTCTGCCGCTTTGGCATTACCAGAAATGACAGAGTGTACAGCAGAGAAGAACAGTGTTGATACTTCGTTGTACTTTTCGCGTGTTGGCGCAGATGGACGTGGAACCGCTTGCAAGAACACATCTTTCCATTGTGGAATGATGGGTTGTTCACGTGCGATGTCCGCATCTTCGTACAGGCTGACGATTGTTGGCAGGTTCGACGCGATGATCGAACGTGTTTTTTGCGCTTCTGCACCCGCTAGGTACATGGCTAGGTCAATCGCTGCTTCTTGGTTGTCGCCGTATTTAGATACTGCAACGTTCCAGCCGCCCAAAGTTGCCGCCGATGTGTCGTGGCCTTGGCCTGTTGGCAATGTTGTAACGCCAAACAAACCTTTTACAGCGGAATCGTCGCTGTTGCCCAAGCCGTACGCATATGGCCAGTTACGCATGAAAACTGCGTTACCTGTTTGCCAAACGCCACGTGCTTCTTCTTCTTGATAGGCCAAGACGCCTTCAGGAGAGATTGAGCCAGGCCATGTTGCCGCCAATTCAAGCGCTGCTGCTGCTTTTGCGTTGTTGATGGAGATTGATCCGTCTGGTTCAACGATTTGACCGCCGCCAGAAGATTTAACCCACTCAAGCGCGTCACAT
>RFZH01000143.1 GCA_009920815.1 Paracoccaceae bacterium | reverse complement strand
TAGTTGTAAAACCATGGCACGCGGTTAAACAGCCAGACTAGGAAAAACTGTGCCGCCAGCGTTGCCACGGCCAAATAAAAGCCTTTGATCCGCAGCGATGGCAAGCCAAACAAAACGCCAACAATCGCGGTAATACCACCTGCAAGGACGACGTGGATCAGAATGCTGACTTCGGGAAATGTGGTCATCAATTTATAGACCGCATAAGCGCCCACAGCCATAAAGCCGCCGGTGCCCAATGAAACCTGGCCACAATACCCAACAAGGATATTCAACCCAATCGCCGCAATCGCATAGATCAAAAAGGGCAAGAAAATTGCATTTGCCCAGTAATCGTTGATGATAAACGGAATGACGGCAAAGGCGATAAACAGCACCGCATAATACCGATAACGATCAAATTTAATCGGGAACGTTTGGTTGTCGTCCTGATACGAGGTTTTGAAATCACCTGCTTCGCGATAGAACATTATTTACACTCCCAATTTAGACGTTTGTAATGGTGCGTTGCGGATAAAAGTACCGCTGACTGCGCAATGCTTTGTGTCTGTCATTGTTACACCCGCTCGATAATTTTTTCGCCAAACAGGCCCTGGGGACGGAACACAAGGAACAAAAGCGCCAGAACATAAGCAAACCAGTTTTCTGTTGCGCCACCGATCATAGGGCCGACCAAGAATTCGAACAGTTTTTCGCCGACGCCAATGATCAGGCCACCCGCAATCGCACCAGGAATTGACGTAAATCCGCCAAGCATCAGGACCGGCAGCGCTTTGAGCGCAATCAAAGACAGCGAGAATTGAACACCCGATTTTGTGCCCCACATGATCCCCGCAACCAGCGCGACAAAACCCGCGACTGACCAGACCATCACCCAGATAAAGCTTAGGTTGATGCCAACGGACAAGGCCGCTTGGTGATCGTCCGCCACCGCACGCATCGCGCGGCCCTGTTTGGTGTATTGCGAAAATGCCACCAAGGCCAAGACCAGAATGGCGGCAATCACGGTCGCGACAATGTCGAGGTTATCGATGAAAAAGCCATAATCAAAGAGGTTGAATGTCAGTTCGTCAATCCAAAGGTTGATCCCTTGTGGCAGGCCAACGTCCAATTTTTTAATGTCTGCACCCCACATCAGGTCGCCAAGACCTTCCATGAAATAGGCCAATCCAATGGTCGCCATGAACAGGATGATAGGCTCTTGGCCGACCAAATGGCGGAAAATGATCTGTTGTACCAGCCACGCCAGACCAATCATAATACCCATGGACAACACAATACCAACGAGCGCGGGCAGGTGCCAACCAAAGTGATGCACCTCGGTGCCAAAGACGGCATTGATCAAATGCGAAAACGGCACCTGGCCATCCATTATGCCAACCAAGGTCATCGCCGCAAACAGTGCCATGACGCCCTGCGCATAGTTAAAAATACCGGACGCTTTGTAGATAAGCACAAACCCCAGTGCGACCAAGGCATATAACACCCCAGCCATGAGGCCGTTCAGAAACACTTCCATTCCAAAAATCAGTGTATCAGACATTGGTGTACTCCTTGTATTCGGTGCTAGGAACGTCGGTGGAAAATACCGACGTAATACCGACGTAATACCGACGTGTTGCAGATGTCGAAAATTTAGTCATGTGAGACCCCCAAATAGGCGTCGATCACGTCTTGGTTGTTGCGCACCTCGTCGGGTGTGCCGTCACCGATTTTCTTGCCGTAGTCCATAACCACAACACGGTCTGACAGGTCCATAACCACGCCCATATCGTGTTCAATCAATGCGATTGTGGTGCCGAACTCATCATTCACGGATAGGATAAAGCGGCTCATGTCCTCTTTTTCCTCAACGTTCATGCCGGCCATCGGTTCGTCTAACAGCAACAATTTCGGTTCCGATGCCAAGGCGCGGGCCAATTCGACGCGTTTTTTCAAACCATAGGGCAAACGCGATACTGGCGTTTTGCGGATGTGTTGAATTTCCAGAAAATCGATCACGCGTTCGCAAATTTCGCGGTTTTCAACCTCTTCACGTTCCGCCGCGCCGCGCCAAATGGCTTGACTGAACAGACCTGTTTTCATCTGTGTCAAACGACCTGTCATTACGTTGTCCAGAACGCTCATCCCTTCGAAAAGGGCGATGTTTTGGAACGTGCGTGCGATCCCTTGGCGCGCCACCTCAAAAGGTTTCAATGGCGCACGGCGTTCGCCACGGAACCAAACTTCGCCTTCTTGTGGAACGTAAAAACCAGAAATAACGTTTAACATCGATGACTTACCGGCACCGTTCGGGCCGATGATGGCGCGAACTTCGCCTTCGCGGATGTCAAAGCTGATGTTCTTGATCGCCTCGACCCCACCAAATCGCAGGGTGATGTTGCGCATGTCCATCACCACGCCACCGATCTTGCGGCCGTCGGCTGTCACATATCCTTGTGTTTCGTCTAACATGTGGTTTCCTTATTCTGCCGCTAATTTCGTGGCCACAGGCACAACCTGTGCGTCGCGCAATTCAAGCGTGGCTTTGATCGACCCTTTGCGACCGTCTTCATAGGTCACTTCGGTTTCGGTATAGACGCTGGTCGACCCGTCGTAGAGTGCGTTAACCAGATCTTCAAATTTTTCGCCTATGATCTTACGACGTACCTTGCGGGTGCGGGTCAATTCGCCGTCATCTGCATCCAATTCTTTGTGAAGGACCAAAAAGCGATGAATTTGACATCCTGACAACATTTCGTCCTCGGCCACCGATTTGTTGACCTCGTTCACGTGGCCAGCAATCGCATCCAAAACGCGTGGATGTCCTGCCAATTCTTGGTAACTGGCGTAGGCGATGTTGTTGCGTTCTGCCCAGTTGCCAACCGCTGACATATCAATGTTGATAAAGGCCACGCATTTGTCACGACCTGCGCCGAACACGACCGCTTCTAGGATGTTGGGATAGAATTTCAATTTATTCTCAACAAACTTGGGTGCGAACATGCCGCCATCAGACATTTTGCCCACGTCTTTTGCGCGGTCGATGATGCGCAAATGACCGGTGTCTACTTCAAAGAAACCCGCGTCGCCCGTTGCAACCCATCCTTCGGGATCTTTGGTATCGGCGGTGCTTTCGGGGTTTTTGTAATATTCAACAAAGGTGCCGGGGCTGCGGTAAAATACTTCGCCATTATCGCCAATGCGCACTTCTACGCCCGGGCTAGGTACGCCAACAGTATCGGAACGCACTTGGCCATCAGGTTGCTGGGTGATGAAAACGGATGCCTCGGTCTGACCGTAAAGCTGTTTTAGGTTGATGCCCAATGATCGATAGAAATCGAAAATCTCGGGGCCAATCGCTTCGCCCGCGGTGTAACCGACGCGGATGTTTGAAAAACCAAGGGTGTTTTTCAATGGGCCATAGACAAGAATCTCACCCAAGGCATATTTCAAGCGGTCCATAAATCCGACGTTGCCGCCGTCTAGGATTTGTGGGCCGACTTTTCGCGCATGGGCCATGAATGTATCGAACAGCCATTTTTTGAAACGGCCTGCGTCTTCCATGCGGATCATGACGTTTGTCAATTGGGTTTCGAAAACACGCGGTGGCGCAAAGTAATAGGTCGGCCCAATTTCGCGTAAATCCATTGCCATTGTGTCTTGGCTTTCGGGGCAGTTGACGCAGAACCCTGTCCAATAGGCTTGTCCGATCGAGAAAATAAAATCCCCAACCCATGCCATCGGCAGGTATGCCAACACTTCCTCGGTGCCGCGCAAATGATCGAATTCTGATGACGCTTGCGCAGTTTGAATAATGTTTCGGTTCGACAGGACGACGCCTTTTGGTTTGCCCGTTGTCCCCGATGTATAGAGCATTACACAGGTGCTATCCAATGTTAGCTCTGCTTCGCGTTTTGCCAATTCCGGGAATAGCGCATCGTGTTTCTCGCGTCCAACTTCCAACAGATTAGAATAGTCGTGCAGCCGCGAATGATCGTATTTGCGCATGCCACTGGCATCGAGATAGATCATGTGTTCAAAGTCGGGTAATTCGTCTTGAACCTCTAATACCTTATCAACCTGCTCTTGATCGGCAGCAATGACAAAGCGGGCACCGCAATGTCCAAGGACATAGGCCATTTCTTCGGCAACAGCATCCTGATACAGCGGAACAGGAACCGCGCCCACCATTTCGGCAGCAACCATGGACATGTATAAGCTTGGGCGGTTACGGCCGATGATTGCGATAAAATCGCCACGGTTTACACCTAGATCCAGCAGGCCAATCGCCAAACGCTGGGTTTGGTCCAAGGCTTGTGCCCATGTCCAAGTTTGCCATATTCCGAATTCTTTTTCGCGATATGCGGGTGAGTTTGACATCTCACGCGCGTTACGACGCAACAGTGCAGGAACGGAATTTAATCCGTTTGCGCCACCAGATGGCTGTGTCAACGATGTGTCCTCCCAAGTGCTTGCGTGAATCATGTCACGCCGCTTTTGGGGGCCACGTTGTTGACTAACCGTTACCGTATGTTTGCAGAATTCTAACGAATTGTTACAAGTGCAATTTAATTGTTTGCATCATCCTTTGGGATCGATTTGACGGCGGGATAAGCTGCACGAAAAGTTCGGTATGCGTTTTCAAATGCATCGCTAAGATGTGGATTTGGATCAATCTGATCAGCCATGTCCGGACGGGTCATGATCGTTTCAGGCTGTTCGCCGGTTGCTGCGCAGTGCGCCAAGCGCGCGGCGCCAAGCGCTGCGCCGAATTCACCTTTGGCAGGCAGCGTCAAGGGAACATTCAAAACTGTTGCAATCACTTCTAACCAGTATCGCGATGCAGATCCGCCGCCGATTGCGATCAGGCTGTCGAATGTCGCCCCTGTTTTGCGCAAGGCCTCATAGCTGTCGCGCAGACCGAACGCGACGCCTTCCAGCACGGCTTGTGTCATGTCCTCAAGCGTGGTTGATGTGCTTAGCCCGACAAATGCCCCCCGAATATCAGCATCGTTGTGAGGTGTGCGTTCCCCCGAAAGATAGGGGAGAAAGCGCAGATGTGACGGTGCGCGCAGCGTGGTGCCAAGTGCATGTGTCAGCTCGGCAGGTGATTTCCCCGCGATCGTCGAAAGCCAATTTAAGCAATCGGTCGCAGACAACATCACGCCCATTTGATACCAGCGTCCCGGTACGGCATGGCAAAACGTATGCAATGCGGTTTGAGGTGCGGGTCGGTACCCGTCGCGGGCCGCCAATAGGACGCCAGAGGTACCCAAGGATACAAAACCGACGCCTTCGTTCAGCGCGCCAATGCCACAGGCGGCGGCGGCATTATCGCCCGCGCCCCCTGCGATGGTGACGGGTCCGTTAATCCCCCAAGCGTGGCGCAGGTCGTCGCGCAGATGTCCTGCGGGTTCTGACCCTTCGACCAGACGGGGCATTTGATCGCGCCGCATGTGACCCACATCGAGTAAGTGATCTGACCAGTCCCGCGCACCCACATCCAGCCAAGATGTGCCGGCGCTGTCCGACATATCCGCGACATAATCACCGGTCAGGTAATAGTTCAAATAAGCAGCTGGCAGCAAAACGGTTGCGATACGCGCATAGACGTCCGGTTCATGTTCGCGCACCCATTCCAGCTTTGGCGCAGTGAACCCTGCAAAGACAATATTCCCTGACAAATCACGGACGCGAGGTGTTTGATCCAACTGTGTGGCGTGTAATTGCGATCTGGTGTCATTCCACAATATGCAGGGTCGTAATACGCTGCCTGCCTTATCCAAAAGCGTCGCGCCATGCATGTGTCCCGCAACGCCGATACCGCGCAGCTGTGCCATTGCATCGCCGTGTTTTGTGGCCAAGTCCCGCATGGCATGATCAAGCGCGTACGTCCAATGGGACGGATCTTGTTCTGACCAACCTGGAAACGGATTTGACACAGAATAATGTCGTTCTGTTGCGCCGATCACTGTTCCGTCTTGTCCGATCAAAAGAGCCCGCAACCCAGAGGTGCCCAAATCGATTCCAACATAAGTCATTTTGGCGTCCTCCGCTCGGATCTATTTA
>RFZH01000142.1 GCA_009920815.1 Paracoccaceae bacterium | reverse complement strand
GTGTCGGCAATGGCCCAGTGACACTTGATATGTCTGTCCAAAATCTCGGGCATAGGATCTGTGACACCAATATAGGTGCGGATGGGTAATAAATATCGGCGCGAAAACGGGGTTTCATTGCCCATATACCCGCCTGTCGCCGTGATCACGCGCTGGGCTTTGATTGACGCTTTACCACTCGCTACTCTGACATCAAATCCATGCGCCGTTTTGGATACGCCTATAACAGGTGTGTTTTCTATGATTTCACCCCCTGCATCCATCACGTCTTGTGCCAGCAATCGCATGAAATTAAGCGGGTGGAAATGAACGGCAGATGGGCAATAGACCGCAGATTTATAGCGCCGTGCCGTCAAGATTTTACGCAGATCGGGGGTGGTGATCACCTGATCTTGTCCTGCTGGTTGCAATGCCGCACCGCTTAAGGACAGGATCAGTTCGCCCTGCATCATCGCGCAGGGCGCATAGTGCGGCATTTGCATCCGCGTTTTCATCCATTCCAGACCCTGCTGGGCGAGGCCCTCAAGCGTTTGGGCGTTTTCTGCACCGACCTGTTTGGTGATTTGTGCATGATCTGCAGCCCAGCCTGCAGAACAAAATCCGCCATTTCGACCAGACGCCCCTGATCCGATGTGATCTGTTTCCAGAACAATCACGCGGGCCCCACCATGCGCAAGCGTCAGTGCACTGACCAACCCCGCAAGCCCCGCACCGATGATTGCGACGTCATATACACCCCCGTTGATCGATGTAATCGGTTGGGTGGTCGGGGGCGTAATCGCCGTCGCGTCATACCATGTACGCGCACGCAATGCGGTCAATGGGATTTACCTTTGTTTATCATCGTATCCAACGACTTGATGCCAGAGGCGGCAAGCATTGTCAAAAGCACATAGATCAAAGCGGCGGAATTGAACGGTTCAAATGCCAAAAAGCTTTGTGCCTGAAATTCACGCATACGTTGGGTTAGATCGCGCACGGAAAGGATGGACACCAAGGACGTATCTTTGAGCATTGCGATGAACTCGTTGCCCAAAGCAGGCAGGACGATCGCAATTGCTTGCGGAATGATAATGAACCGCGCGATATGCCATTCTTTGATGCCCAATGAACGGGCGGCCTCGATCTGTCCTTTGGGCACGGCTTCTATACCTGCACGGAAAATTTCGGCCATATAGGCGGAGTACCCAATAGCAATCGCGATGATCCCGCGTGTCATCATTTCAAGGTCTATATAGCCGACCGAAGCGCTTTTGAGTGCGCCTGACAAAGGGAGGCCCACATAAAGAATGATCACCAACATTGGAATGCCGCGAATGGTATCGACAAAGAAATCCGAGAATACCACCAATGGGTGCGCCCCGATCAGTCGACCTATGCCAGCCAAAATCAACAAGAGCGCACCAACAACGATGCATACAATCCCTATTGTTTTGGTCACCACAGGCAGAAAGTCCGTTTCCCAAATTATTGGAAAATCACCGACAGCGTTTTTTGGTAAAAGTGCGGCAGATATACTACCCTTGTTCAAGAGCGCGATTGCGTCATCCAAGGTTGCAAGTGATCGAATTTTATAGGGGCTGTCCGGTCGCGTCGTTTGAAAGTCGCCATAACGAATTGTGTCTGCGACGCCTTGCGGCGTGCCAGAAATAATGCCAATGCGTCCGTCCAAGTCTCCAACAAGCGCGACACTTTCATTCGGGCGGGAAAATTGCCATAGCGACAGCGCGACCAGCATTATACCAAGGATACTAAAAGCGACATCAGCGCGTTTTGATGGTTTAAGTCGCGACAGCATGGCCCACACCATTCCAAGAACCGCCGCCCCTAAATAGGCAAATACTGCTGCCCGTAATGTCACCATAAGGCCAACGGCAAACCCAGCATGTGCCAGCATCACGATATAAAACCCAAAGCCGAAATTCACGGCCAAGATGACATACCAAGACAGACGGCCAAAACCTGTCGCATGTAGCCTGAAAGGCGCGAGCGCCCATAAAAAGCTAACAACTGAAAACGCGACAATGCCGTCCAATAGCGCATGCGCATTGATCAACATTTGCGCTTGGAAGGCCTCTTCAAGGACAAAGGCTCCGTTCACGACAACGACGTGTTCTGAACTGCGTGGGTCCAGTTCGTTGACGACCACCGACACAAGGTAGACGTCCATTTGTGGTAGATACGCGATCACGCCCGCAACGACCATTTGCAGAGCAAACCACATCGCAGCTGAGCGTCTGTCTATCGCTATTGCAGATACATCTTCGTCAGGGCGTAAGGTGCGCAAAATACGCCATGACGCGATGCCGCCGATGATCCAAACGACCGCACAAATCAAGAATAGCCCAAGCAAAGTCCACGCGTTTTCTTCGATCCCCAAGACAGCTTTAAGTGCGGGCCCATAATTTCGGGATGTCGCAATCAGCCAGATAATCACGGGGGCAGAAATCAGAAAGACAAGGTTCGAGGACCGAATGCCGCGCAACCAATTAACAAGGGCATTCATGGGCGATTGTCCTTTATTTAAATTAAAATAATCCTGGTCTGCAACGTCAGACCAGGATCGATCATGTTAGGTGATTATTTGGGCCACCATTTAACAGTCAGCTTGTTCAATGTGCCGTCTTCTTTGATCATGGCAAGGCCTTCGTTAAAGGCGTCTTGTAGGCCATCACCCTCTTGGAACACCAAGCCCAGCGGGTCTGATGAAAGACCTGTAATCGCCACAGTCAATTCACCAGCAAATTCTTGTTCATAAGCCGCAGCTGATGTTGAATCGATGATCACGCCATCGACATCACCATTTTGAAGCGCAACGACAGCATTGTTGAACGCATCAAACAGCGCAAGGTTATCACGGCCAACCAGCTCTTCTCCCAGCGTGGCGTTCGTGGTGCCGGTTTGGGATGCAAGCTTCATGTTGCCGTTTTTGAATTCGTCAATTGTCGCACCTTGATCCGAGACGCGCATCAAAACGCCTTGTTCCACAATGATGTAAGGGTCAGAGAAATCGACAATTTTGTCGCGTTCTTCGGTGATTGTCACACCCGAAACAACCATGTCAAATTCGCCCTGCGCCAATGCGCCGAATATACCATCCCATGCGGTTGTCACCCAGTTAGGCTGACAATTGATGCGTTCACAAATTGCGCCCACAACATCCACGTCAAAGCCAACCACTTGGCCTGAGTCATCGATAAATTCATGGGGAGGATAAGTGGTGTCAGAACCGATGTTCAACACGCGCCCCCCAAGATCGGCAGCATAGACAGGCATTGCTAGACCCGTTGCGACGACCGCTCCTAAAATTTTATTTAACATTCATATCTCCCTGTTATGACCGCGTCTGCGCGGCTTATTTAGTGGCTTTGATGTTAGTCCTCTTAATGCATGGGTCAAGGAATATGTTTGTTTTGATCAAATTAAACCGATGACGTTTGATGCTATTGCGAAAAACGGTGGGGCGAGAGTGCGGCGATGTGTGATTGGTCAATAGCGGGCTGATTGCCCAGAATGATATCTGCTGCAAGTTCGGACATCGCTGGGCTGGTTTGAACACCATAGCCGCCTTGCCCGACCAGCCAAAAGAAACCATCTGAATTGGCGTCAAAGCCAACCGCTGGCGTGCGGTCAGGTAAAAACGTTCGTAATCCTGCCCAACTGTGAGAAGGCCGTGCGATGGGTGCGGTTGTCGCCTGTTCAAAACGCCATAGTCCCTCGGCCAATGTCATATCGTCAGGGAATACGTCTTGGGCTTGGACAGGGTCTTCGTCGGCTGGCGAAATCATCAGCTTTCCGCCCATAGGTTTTGCGTACCATTGTTCGGTGATCGATCCGAATAAAGGCCAGTTTTCACACGGCAAATGGTTGGGCAACGGCATAAGCACAGCGCTGCGGCGCAAGGGCCGCAAACCAAGGGGCGTCACGCCGGCAATCTCTGCGATATGGTCCCCCCATGCGCCGGCCGCATTGATAACGATTTTTGCCTGATAGGTCCCATTCGTCGTTTCAATCGTCCAAAAGCAACCGTCGTAACGCATCTGTTGCACTGTGGCGTTTGTTATAATGTCGGCACCATTCGATCGTGCATGACGGGCATACCCCGCAAGTAAAAGGTCAACGTCGATGTCCTGCGCCTTTGGTTCATAAACGGCAGCACAAAACATATCGGTTTTTAGGATCGGGACCAGGTCGTGCGCCTGTCTAGGTGAGAGGCGCTCCAACCCGTCGCTGTCTTGAAAATAGTCTTCGAAAACGTCTAGTTCGTCGGGCTGGGCGATCAAAAGCTCGCCTCTTGGGGTCAGGATTGGGGCATCAACAGGAAGCGCGGGTACACTGAGCGGCGCTTCAGAGCGCGCATTCAGCGCGCGCAGGGTCGCATTGCCATAATTTTTGATATAGATCGCGGCGGATCGACCCGTTGCATGATAACCAATTGATTTTTCCGCTTCTAAAACGACAACTTTGGCGGCGTTGGACAAGGCTGATGCCGCAGATATACCGGCAATCCCACCGCCGATAATTATTATGTCAGACGTGGGCATTTAATCATCCTTGTTCGCCTAAACGCTTATCCGCCGGTATGGCTCATGTGGCGGGTCATTTGCCCGCCAATTTCTTGACGCGAATAATCAAAGTCATGCCCTTTGGGCTTTAACGAAATTGCTGCGCGAATGGCGTTTTCTAGCGCAACATCGTTTTCGGGGAAATCACGCAAGGGCTGGCGCAGATCGGCCATATCCTCTTGACCTAGGCACATGTACAATTCACCCGTACAGGTCAGGCGTACGCGATTACAGCTTTCACAGAAGTTGTGGCTTAGCGGGGTGATAAAACCGATTTTTTGGCCGGTTTCTTCCAAGCGGACATAGCGCGCAGGGCCTCCTGTGCGTTCTGCTAAATCGGTTACAGAGTAATTTTGCGACAACTGTGCGCGGACATCGTCCAATGACCAATATTGGCCAATCCGATCTTCGCCCCCCAAATCCCCCATGGGCATCACTTCAATCCATGTTAGATCCATGTCACGCGATGCGCACCATTCGGTCAGGGTGAACAATTCATCTTCGTTAAAGCCTTTCAACGCGACCGCGTTGATCTTGATCCGCAAACCTGCACGTTGGGCGGCGTCAATACCACGGATCACTTGGGGCAGGCGGCCCCAGCGCGTGACGCGCGCGAATTTATCGTCGTCCAACGTATCCAAGGACACGTTGATCCGGCGCACGCCCGACGCAAACAAGTCATCTGCAAACCGTTCCAGTTGCGATCCGTTTGTGGTCAGCGTCAGTTCCCGCAGCGCTCCTGTCTCAAGATGTCGACTCATGCCTTGGAAAAACCGCATAATGTCCCGACGCACAAGCGGTTCCCCGCCGGTGATCCGCAGCTTTTGAACGCCCAACTCAACAAACTTGGAACACAGGCGATCCAGCTCTTCGAGTGTCAAAAGTTCTTTCTTTGGAAGGAATTGCATGTTTTCTGCCATGCAATACACACAGCGAAAGTCACATCGATCTGTGACCGAAACGCGCAAGTAGGTGATCGCGCGTGCAAAGGGATCTATCAAAGGTGCGTTCATACGGGTAAGCTAGGTTGGATTGGCTGCGGGTGCAAGCCTAGCTTAGGCCAAAAAAATGTAAATATACGACGCTGGGGTGCAATTTTGAAAAAGCATTTTTTTATTTCGAGTTTAATGACGCTTAGTCTGGTTTTTGGATGCGTCAAACCGCCAATAGACACCGGACCCACCGAGGTCGCGCCAGCGGTGGTCCCGAAAGTGATCCAAAATACAGGGGCCCCTGTCAAAGCCGCGGCTTTGGATGTTGCAACCGAAAAGGAACGCAGCATAGCGGTTCAGTCCGTGGCAAAATCAGAGCTTAAGCTGTTAGGCGATGCCATCGCAACCTTGGGTAATCCCGCCGAGACTGGATTTTGGGCAAAGACGTCGCTGGTCAAAGTGCAGACGCAAGGCCGGATCACATTCGAAACTGCAGGGACGTCGGTGAATGTGACGCTTTATCCTCGTGACGGTGAAGAGACAGGCGTAGAAGTATCTTTGTC
>RFZH01000141.1 GCA_009920815.1 Paracoccaceae bacterium | reverse complement strand
GATGCGCGTTGCCGTTTTGAATTTCTCAAGAGAAAAATCAGGGCTGATCAGCATTGGATCGCCTTCGACCCGAACGGACAAACCGTAGCGCATTTCAATATTGGTAACGTGATCGCGTTTTTGGTTCATGATATAATTGGCAATGCCCACAGGACATTTCACCAACACTTCACGCGACCGACGGCGCACGCCCTCTTCTTCGATCTGACGCAATATTGATAACGCAAGGTTATCATCTGATCGGATCAAACCTGTTCCATGGCAGTGGGCGCAAGGCTGCGTGGTTGCCTCGATCATGCCAGGGCGCAGGCGTTGACGGGACATTTCCATCAAGCCAAAGCCTGAGATACGGCCGACTTGAATACGTGCGCGATCGGTTTTCAATCGGTCTTTCAATCGTTTTTCAACGGCCGCATTGTTTTTGCGTTCGTCCATGTCGATAAAGTCGATAACGATCAGCCCCGCCAAATCGCGTAGGCGCAATTGGCGTGCAACCTCTTCGGCGGCCTCGAGGTTGGTTTTCAACGCGGTCTCTTCGATTGAGCCTTCTTTGGTGGCACGACCCGAGTTGACGTCAACCGCAACCAACGCTTCGGTCACACCGATCACCAGATAACCACCGGATTTCAGCTGAACCACAGGGTTGAACATGGAGGACAGATAACTTTCGACCTGATAGCGCGCGAACAAAGGCAGCTGATCTTGATAATGCTTCACGTTTTTCGCGTGGCTTGGCATGATCATTTTCATAAAGTCTTTGGCGTTGCGGTATCCGCGTTCACCCTCAACCAATACTTCTTCGATATCGCGATTATAGAGATCGCGGATCGAACGTTTGATCAGATCGCCCTCTTCATAGATTTTGGCCGGCGCGATGGATTTCAACGTCAATTCGCGAATTTGTTCCCAAAGACGTTGCAGGTATTCGTAATCGCGTTTGATTTCGGTCTTGGTGCGTTTTGCGCCCGCAGTCCGCACAATCAAACCCGCGCCTTGCGGAACATCGATGCTATTTGCGATTTCTTTGATCTTTTTGCGATCCACTGCGTTGGTGATCTTGCGGCTAATACCACCACCGCGTGCGGTGTTCGGCATCAAAACGCAATAGCGACCCGCCAGGGATAAATAGGTCGTCAATGCGGCGCCTTTGTTGCCGCGTTCCTCTTTGACCACTTGCACCAACATAATTTGACGCACTTTGATCACTTCTTGTATTTTGTAACGACGCGGGCGCGGTGCACGTTTGGGGCGCAAATCCAGCGCGTCGTCATCATCCGACACGTTTTCGATTTCGTCTACGACGTCGTCTGCATCATCCGCTTCGTCATCACCGAAATCCCCATCATCGGCCGCGTCAGCGTCGTCTTCGCCGTCGGTTTCTGTCACATCCGCGTCTGCGGTGTTTTCCGCTGAAACCTCAAGGTCTTGCGGATCATCGAGGGCCTGTGTCGCATCTGCTGTCGTTTCATCAGCTGTTTGATCCGCGTCTTGCGGTTCAATAACATCAGAGGACACAACTAAATCATCGCTTTGAACGTTTGCCGCAATGGTTTGTGCATCTGCATCATCATCTAGATCGATGGTTTCCATACCAGTCAGATCTGTTTCGACAGCGGCGATGGTATCAGCAGTTTGGCGATTATTGCGCGAACGGTTGCGCCCGCGCCCACGACGAGAGCGGCCTTTTTTCGGTTGCTCTTCGCGATCTTCCTCGGCGCGTTGCTCTTCATCAAAGGCGCGTTCTTCGGCCATAAGAGCTTCGCGATCCGCGACGGGGATCTGATAATAGTCAGGATGAATTTCTGAAAACGCCAAGAACCCGTGACGGTTTCCACCATAATCAACAAAAGCGGCCTGAAGCGATGGTTCAACCCGTGTGACTTTTGCTAGATATATATTTCCTGCCAGTTGGCGTTTGTTTTCGGATTCAAAATCGAATTCCTCGACCTTGTTTCCATCAACCACAACCACCCGAGTTTCCTCGGCGTGGGTGGCGTCGATAAGCATTTTCTTAACCATGTTGTCCATTTGCACGCACTTCGAACCCATGGCCCCAAAAGGGCGATGGGTGAGATACGTGTGTGTGTTGGGGCGATAATAGGCGCGCGGCAGATGGGGCCATTTAGACCCTCTGCTCTTGCAAATCTTTGCCTCGTGCGCGTCATCGCGTTGCCTTCTTAACGATCCCGCCACATGGCGGACCGCGTTTTATTGACCCTCCGCACTGGCGGTTCGGGTGAATTCATGACCCTGAGGTCCAATCAATCTGCACCTAAACGCCAGAGTATGCCTGACAATTCAAAGGGACAGCGAAACTGTTTGGCGATAATCACAGTCGTGACCTGCCGTAGTTTCACCATAAGGGCAAACTTGGGGAAAACACAATGGTCAAATACGCAAGCGATACGTATTTGACCAAAAAACATCAATTCATTGCACGCAAGCGCTTGAACAGGCTGGATGTATCCCACCGACCGCCGCCTAATTTTTGCACATCTTTATAGAATTGATCGACCAATGCGGTGACAGGCAAGCTGGCGCCGTTTTCGTCAGCGGCGTCCAGACAGATACCCAGATCCTTGCGCATCCAATCGACGGCAAATCCATGATCGAAATGATCCGCCAACATGGTCTTGTAGCGGTTTGACATTTGCCAGCTGCCCGCGGCGCCTTGGCTGATGACTTCGACGACAGATTCCCCGTCCAAACCGGCCTTTTCGGCAAAATGCAGGGCTTCAGCCAACCCTTGCACCAGACCGGCAATCGCGATTTGGTTACACATTTTTGTTTTTTGCCCAGCCCCGCTATCACCGATACGCCGGCAAATCCGAGAATACGCATCCATAATTGGTTCAGCTGCATCATAGGATGGTTGATCGCCGCCGCACATGATAGACAAGACGCCATTTTCAGCACCCGCTTGCCCCCCCGAAATCGGGGCATCAACAAAGGACAAGCCAGCCACCTTTGCGGCCGCATAAAGTTCGTCAGTGACGCGGGCAGATACGGTCGTGTGATCAACAAAAATCGCACCCTTCGCCATTCCCGCAAAAGCGCCATCTGCCCCCAACGTGACCGATCGCAAATCATCGTCATTGCCGACACAGGACATGACAAACTCTGCCCCTGCCGCCGCTTCGCGCGGGGTGAGCGCCATCGCACCACCATGTTCAGCGGCCCATTTTTCCGCTTTCGCAGCGGTGCGATTATAAACGGTCACGTCGTGGCCTGCAGCCTTCAAATGCCCCGCCATTGGGTATCCCATGACGCCCAAACCTAAAAATGCAACTTTTGCCATCGAATTTCCTCGCTAAATCTGTTTTTTATACTTGTGTCGCGTTGCGAAGTAGGATGCAAGCGTTTTGAAAAATTAAAGGGGCAAGGCATGGCGGTCATTTTTCGCTGGTTCATACGTTTGACAGTGGTTTGCGTTATTTTGGCAGTGTTTGCGATCATGGGCGTGTATTATCTCGCTTCAAGATCATTGCCAGAATATGATAAAACGATTGCACTGGCGGGACCCGAGGCATCTATTGAAATCGTCCGCGATACAGCGAATGTGCCACATATTTTTGCGCAATCAGATCACGACGTTTTCTTTGGTCTTGGCTATGCCCACGCACAAGATCGGCTTTGGCAAATGGCTATCATGCGTCGCACTCTGCAAGGACGTTTGTCCGAAGTTTTTGGATCAAAAACCGCAGATGTCGATATCCTCATGCGTCGATTGGATTTATACAACCTCGCCAAATCGTCTGTCGCCGCCCAAGATGATCAATCGCGCGCTGTGCTCGAAGCCTATGCCAAAGGTGTGAATGCGCGTATTACAGAAATCAATGACAACGCGCTTGGCCGCGGTGCACCGGAAATGTTCTTGTTTGATGCACCGTTTGCCCCTTGGCAACCGGCAGATTCACTCGGCATCTTAAAGATCATGGCCTTGCAACTTTCTGGGCACATGGCAAACGAAGTGTTGCGGGCACAAACATCTTTGCAAATTCCGTTTCCTGAACGGTTGGACGATCTGTTACCGAACGCCCCCGGTGACGCGGTTATTGATTTGCCAAACTATGCCGCTGTGATGGGCACCTCGGATTTTCAGGTCGCGCAAACATGGCAACCGTCGCCCCTAACACCGGTTCAACCCTATGACCTAGCAGGGGCGTCAAATGCTTTTGCGGCGGCACCTGCGCGTTCTGCGGCGGGTGGGACGATTTTGGCAAACGATCCACATTTGGGCCTGACGGCGCCGTCTATCTGGTATCTTGCCCATCTTGACCTTAGCACAGGTGGCGTGATTGGAGGCACGTTGCCCGGTGTACCCGCGGTTTTGGTCGGTCGCTCAGATCAGTTGGGTTGGGGGCTGACATCATCCTATTTGGACGATCAAGACATCCTGATGGAAGAGGTCAATCCAGAAAATCCAAATCAATATCGCACCAAAGACGGTTGGCGCGATTTTGTCGCTCGGCCCTCTATTATCGCGATAAAGGATCAGGCGCCGGTCACGCTCACTCTGCGCTGGACACAGAACGGACCCGTTTTGCCAACCACACAGTTTGACCTAGCCGACGTTACGCCAGCAGGGCACGTGCCCGTTTTGCAATGGACCGCGCTATCTGCGAACGATCCCTCCTTTTCATCATCGCGCAAGTTGTTGGCGGCGCAAAACGTGAATGATGCAATTGCCGCATTTGCCACATATCGCGCACCATCCCAAAACCTGACCTTGGTGGATAAAACACAGATCGCTATGAAAACAATCGGTGTCTTCCCAATTCGTGATCCAAACCATACGACCCAAGGGCGCATGCCCGCGCTGGGATGGCGCCCCGAAAACCAATGGAAAGGGTTCAAAGCGTTTTCCCAAACCCCCGAGATTGTCAATCCTGTCGGGGGCATATTAGGCAATACAAATAACAAGATTGTCGACACAGCCTTTCCCGACCATATGTCATTTAACTGGGGCGACAGTCAGCGTATCCGGCGCTGGGAACGGCTCATGCAGGACAGACGCGTCCACACGCGCGAAAGCTTTATCGAAGCACAGCTGGATACCGTCAGCTTTACGGCGCAATCCCTTTTGCCGTTGATCGGGGCCAATCTTTGGTTCACCGGTGCCGCGGCCGAACAGGGAACGTTGGAACGCCAACGCCAAGAAGCGCTAAAGCTATTGGCAAGTTGGAATGGCGAGATGAATGAACATTTGCCCGAACCTTTGATTTACATGGCTTGGATGCGCGCGCTGCAAGACCGCTTGATCAGGGACGAACTGGGCCCTGTCGCGGATAAGTTCACCAAGATTGAGCCGCTGTTTATTGAAAAGGTTTTTCGCAATGTTGACGGGTCGGGCCAATGGTGTGACATATTGCAAAGCGCGCCCATCGAAACCTGCGAAACAATCGCGCGTATGGCATTGGACGATGCGCTGATCTGGCTTGGCGAAAACTTTGATCGTGATCCAAATGCGCTGCGTTGGGGCGATGCCCACCAAGCAACCCACGATCACCCCGTTTTGGGTAAAGTGCCGCTGTTGCATTATTTTGTGAATATTCGTCAGCACACGTCAGGGGGGGACAATACGTTGATGCGGGGGCGCACAATTGGCAAAGGGCCAAACCCCTATCTAAACGTTCATGCCGCAACATATCGGGGCGTTTATGACTTTTCAGACCCCAACAGTTCGGTGTTTATTTCCTCGACCGGTCAGTCAGGGCATTTCTTGTCACGCCATTATGATGATCTGGGGCAACTATGGCGCCGCGGGGAATACATTCAGATGTCACTTGACCCTGATTTGGCCCGTGGAGCGGCGACGGGCGTGACGGTGATCACGCCCCTGCCCTAAAGTTTGCTAAACTGATATTGTTGTTTTGGTGTCCAAGCCACCGTGAACCTGGTTCCGTTATCAGTCGTATCTTCGGTTACGATGATCCCTTGCGCATAGAGCCAAGCGCGCCGTTTACCGTCGGAAAACGGCACATCAAGTGTTGCAATTGATTTCTCTTGACCAAGCGATTGCGCGATCGTCTCGAGCAAGGCCTCCATGCCCTGACCAGTGATTGCAGAAACGGCAATCGTGTTTTCCTGACGCGATGAAATATTTTCCAACGCGGT
>RFZH01000015.1 GCA_009920815.1 Paracoccaceae bacterium | reverse complement strand
TTGGCCAATAATCCAAAATTGTTGATTGCTGACGAACCAACAACCGCTCTTGATGTTACCATCCAAGCCCAAATATTAGATTTGCTTGTTGATTTGAAAAAAAATGACGGCATGTCGATGCTTTTCATTACACATGATTTAGGCATCGTTAAGCGCATTGCCGATCGCGTTTATGTCATGAAGGACGGCAATATTGTTGAACATGGCCGAACGGCCGATGTGTTTGCGAACCCAAAACATGACTATACGCAAAAACTTTTATCGGCACATGCGATTGGCGCCCCTGAACCGGTTGCACAGGACGCCCAAATCGTTGCCGAAGCGCAACATATGCGCATCTGGTTTCCAATCCAACGTGGATTTTTGAAGCGTACAGTCGGCCATGTAAAGGCTGTCAATGATGCCAATTTTGTTGTCCGCGCGGGTGAAACGATTGGCATTGTCGGGGAAAGTGGGTCAGGAAAGACGACACTTGCGTTGGCGTTGATGCGCTTGATTAATTTTGGTGGAAGCGCGGTCGTCATGGGCCGGAACATTGGTGCGTTGAAAACAAAACAACTCCGTGACATGCGCGCTGATATGCAGATTGTGTTTCAAGATCCCTTTGGATCACTGTCCCCGCGTATGACATGCGCCCAAATTATTTCTGAAGGACTTAGTGTGCACGCTAATTTCACAGCGTCTGTCGAACGCGACATGGTGGCCGAAATTATGCATGAGGTTGGGTTGGATCCAGAAATGATGGATCGATACCCCCATGAATTTTCAGGTGGGCAACGACAAAGGATAGCCATAGCAAGAGCCATGATTTTGCGTCCTAAATTGGTTGTTTTGGATGAACCAACGTCCGCGTTGGATATGACGGTTCAGGTTCAAATTGTGGATCTTTTGCGCGATCTGCAAAAGAAATATGGTCTTGCTTATGTGTTCATTAGCCATGATCTAAAGGTTGTTCGCGCGATGTCGCATCGTGTCATGGTGATGAAGCAGGGCGATGTCATCGAAGCTGGTGACGCAAATCAAATTTTTGATGCTCCCCAAACCGAATATACAAAAGCGCTGATCGCTGCAGCATTAGGCTAGATTGCAGCGCTATGCCCTGCGCGCGATAATTCGTATGCGTCAAACTCGCGTGCGATCATGCGGGTCAATGGACGTACTTTTGGCGGGACAAAAACAGGCCACGTTCATTAACGACGAGCAAATATTCAAACTTTCTGTTTATCTCCACAAATTCTGAATACAGCGCATCTCGGTTGATTGCGAAATTGTTGATGACATCGGCGGTCTGTACATCAAAATTACACATCAAAGAGTTGATAATTTTTGCGCGCACCCTGTCATCGTGGTTAAAAACATGTCCTCGTATGGTTGCGAATTCATGTTGATCAATTGCAGCCGCGTATTGTGATGTTGCGCTGGCGTTTTGGGCATAGCCGTTTGGAAAATGTGATATTGATGATGCCCCAAGACCAATCAGGACATTCGACGGATCAACAGAATATCCTTGAAAATTCCGTTTCAAGGTCCGGTTTTTTTGGGCGTTGCTCATTTCGTCATGTGATAGAGCAAAGTGGTCGATGCCGATTGTCCTATAGCCATCCCATATCAACAAATCGCTTGCACAATTAAACAGTTCAAGTCGTTCAAAGGATGATGGAAGCGCATCTGAATCAATCAGCTTTTGTCTGCGCGCCATCCATGGGACATGGGCATACCCATAAAGCGCAATGCGATCAGGCGATAGTGATGTTAGTTTTTGCACAGTCTGAGTAAGCCGATGCTTGGTCTGATGTGGCAAACCGTAGACGAGGTCAGCATTTATTGAACCAACTCCATAGTCTCGTAACAATTCGAATGCATATTTTGTTTCGTTAAACCCTTGTGGGCGTCCGATCGCGCTTTGTATTTTGTCGTCAAAGTCCTGAATGCCAAGTGATGCGCGGTTCATACCCGCCGCAGCCAATGCAGCAATCCGCTGTTTATCAATTTCGTTCGGATCGATTTCTACCGAAAATGTATAGTTTGGTGAAAATGGAAATCTGTCTGTGATCTTTTTTGCCAATCGTGTGATTAACCGAGGGCCAAGAATTGTTGGGGTGCCGCCACCCCAGTGTAATTGTGAAAGAGTAACGCCCTGGGGAAGATTTCGAAAAACCATGTCAATTTCGGTTTCAAGGCGCCGGACGTATGTTTCCAAAGGCGTGTCTGTTTTGACACCCTGCGTTCGACAGGCACAAAACCAACATAACCGCCGGCAAAACGGGATATGCACGTAAAGCGAAATTGCGTCACCTTTCGGGATGGCATTCAGCCATCTGGTGAATTGCTCGGCATTCACACCTGCGTCAAAGTGCGGTGCCGTGGGATAGCTTGTATATCTTGGTACTTTTGCGTTAAAGAGGCCCAAGCGCTCGAATTGGATAAGATCTGTCATAATGCGCTTTTAGTGCGTTCTAGGGCTATCGTCTTTGATGCAGATCAAATCTAATAGGTGAAACATGCCGGCGGAAAAACTTAAACAGATGGCTTGTTCGGATTGCCAAATTCGGCACCGTGCGGTGTGTTCACGCTGTGATGATGATGAACTGCAAAAATTAGATAAGATAAAATACTATCGTACGTTTCAAACTGGTCAAACGATCGCTTTAACTGGGCAGAAAATGGACTTTGTGGCTTCTGTGGTAAATGGGATTGCAACATTGTCGCAAACCATGGAAGACGGACGTACACAAATGGTCGGCCTCTTGTTGCCCTCTGATTTTGTGGGGCGTCCGGGTCGTGATGGTGTCGTCTATGATGTCCAAGCAACAACAGACGTTACGCTGTGTTGTTTTCAACGCAAACCGTTCGAAGAGTTGATGGTTCAAACGCCACATCTTGTCCAACGATTGCTTCAGATCACGCTAGACGAGCTTGACGCGGCACGCGAATGGATGTTGGTTTTGGGACGAAAAACGGCACGCGAAAAGCTTGCGTCGCTTTTGGCTATCATTGCACGGCGCTATGCGACACTCAGGAAATTGTCGCCCAGCGATGCAATTGAATTTGATTTACCCTTAACGCGCGAAGCCATGTCCGATTACCTCGGTTTAACTTTGGAAACAGTTTCGCGACAAATAAACGCCCTTAAAAAAGACGGTGTCATCGAATTGATCGGAAAACGTCATGTGCGCGTTCCCGATATGCAGCTTTTAGTGATAGAAGCGGGTGATGACGCCGACGGTGGGTTCATCACTTAATTATATTCCTAAAATAGAATGCAAAATTGCACTTCTTTTGCATAACTTGATTTAGATCAAGGTAAAGACCCTCTGAAAAGTCCATTTCACACCTACAGGAGAAGAATCCTTTGGGCTGTTTCCGCGCCCAAAGGTGTTTCAAAAGGAAAAGAAATGGCAAACTATTACAAATTGATCGTAATGGGTCTGATGACGCTTTTGGCGATGATTGCGGCCAATTATGGTCGTGACGCAGCCTATCAGGCCCAAGCCTTGGTCGTGATGTTGTTCGCCGCGACAGCATTTATTGTGACGCTTCGTAATACGGACGAACCGGTATTAGTCGCGGTACGCGAGCAAACATACTTCGACGATGTTGTTCGTTATGGTGTGATTGCAACCGCGTTATGGGGTATTGTTGGGTTTTTGATGGGAACGTTTATTGCATTTCAATTGGCCTTCCCAGCATTGAATTTTGCATGGGCTGACGGCCTTGCAAACTTTGGCCGTTTGCGTCCTCTGCACACTTCGGCAGTTATTTTTGCCTTTGGTGGCAATGCGTTGATTGCGACCTCGTTTTATGTCGTCCAAAGAACATCTGCAGCCCGCCTATGGGGGGGGAACCTAGCGATATGGGTGTTCTGGGGGTATCAGCTTGTCATTTTGACCGCTGCCATCGGGTATTTATTCGGGGCTACACAGTCCAAAGAATACGCTGAACCTGAATGGTTTACAGACTGGCTTTTGACCATTGTCTGGCTTGCATATCTTGCGGTGTTTTTGGGTACCATTATGCGTCGCAAAGAGAAACATATCTACGTCGCAAACTGGTTCTATCTATCGTTTATCGTGACCGTTGCCATGTTGCATGTCTTTAACAATATCTCGATCCCTGTTTCCTTGCTTGGCTCAAAATCTGTTCAAGTCTTTGCTGGCGTTCAAGATGCGATGACACAATGGTGGTATGGACACAATGCTGTAGGGTTTTTCCTGACAGCGGGTTTTTTGGGAATGATGTACTATTTCATTCCAAAACAGGCAGAGCGTCCCGTTTATTCCTATAAGTTGTCGATCATTCATTTTTGGGCGCTGATCTTTATTTATATTTGGGCAGGCCCGCATCATTTGCATTATACTGCATTGCCTGATTGGGCGGCGACCTTGGGTATGGCGTTTTCTGTCGTGCTTTGGATGCCGTCATGGGGCGGGATGATCAACGGCCTTATGACGTTATCTGGTGCGTGGGATAAGCTGCGTACGGATCCGATTTTGCGTATGTTGGTGATTTCCGTTGGCTTCTACGGCATGTCCACATTCGAAGGTCCGATGATGTCAATCCGTGCGGTCAATTCGCTATCACATTATACCGACTGGACCATTGGCCATGTGCACTCGGGCGCATTGGGCTGGAACGGCATGATTACGTTTGGTGCGCTCTATTTCCTGGTACCGCGTTTGTGGAATCGCGAACGTCTTTACAGTCTTAATGCGGTTAGCTGGCATTTCTGGTTGGCGACGATTGGTATCGTACTTTACGCGGCGGCTATGTGGGTCACGGGTATCATGGAAGGCCTGATGTGGCGCGAAGTGGATGCAAATGGATTTTTGGTGAACAGTTTTGCCGATACCGTTGCAGCGAAATTTCCGATGTATGTTGTGCGCGGATTAGGCGGTGTTTTGTACCTCGCGGGCGCGGTGATCATGTGCTGGAACTTGTGGATGACGGTAAAGCGTTCCCCGGCTCTACAGTCCGCAACGCTAGTGCAACCAGCAGAATAAGGAGAAGCAATCATGGGAATTTTAGATAAACACAAGGCGATTGAAACCAACGCCACATTGCTTTTAATCCTTAGCTTTTTCGTTGTGACAATCGGGGGATTGGTTCAGATTGTTCCGCTGTTTTATTTGGACAATACGATCGAAAAAGTGGAAGGTGTTCGTCCGTACTCTCCTTTAGAATTGGCAGGGCGCGACATTTATATCCGAGAAGGATGCTATGTCTGCCACAGTCAAATGATCCGCCCGATGCGCGATGAGGTCGAACGCTATGGTCATTATTCATTGGCGGCAGAGTCTATGTATGACCATCCTTTCCAATGGGGATCCAAGCGGACCGGCCCAGACTTGGCCCGCGTTGGTGGTCGCTATTCGGACGAATGGCACGTCGATCACCTGCGGGACCCACAATCCGTCGTGCCTGAGTCTGTCATGCCGAAATACGGATTTTTAGAGCGTACACTGATCGAAGGCGAATACATCCAAGATCTATTGGAAACACATCAATTGGTTGGCGTGCCCTACACGGATGAAATGATCAAACAGGCCCGCGCTGACTTTGTTGCGCAAGTGGATCCTGACAGCGACTATGACGGTCTATTAGAACGATATTCAGGGGCGCAGGTGCGTAATTTTGACGGGAAACCCGGCATTTCCGAAGCAGACGCGCTAATCGCTTATCTGCAAATTCTCGGGACAATGGTCGATTTTTCAACCTTTCAGCCAGACGCAAGCCGATAGGAGCAAATAATGGAACAATATACCTTTCTTCGTCAGTTCGCCGACAGTTGGATGCTGCTCTTTTTGTTTGCCTTTTTTATTGGTGTCATTGTTTGGGCGTTTCGTCCGGGCAGCGCCAGACAATATAGGGAAACAGCCAGTATTCCGTTTCGCTATGACGACAAACCAGCCCCAAGACGGGAGCATGACAAATGAGCAAAAAAAACAACAAAACTGACGTCCCTACAACCGGCCATAGCTGGGATGGGATCGAAGAATTCGACAATCCGATGCCCCGTTGGTGGTTGTGGACCTTTTACGCCTGTATCGTTTGGGCGATTGGGTACACGATCGCCTTTCCCGCATGGCCATTGCTAAGGCAGGCAACTCCTGGGGTTTTGGGGTATGCCACACGCGCAGAGGTTCAAAAAGATATTGAGACAGTCGAGTTGGCGAATGCCACGATCAACGAGACCCTTTCAACAGTTGCGCTCGCTGACATCAGCGCTGATGCCGACTTGCGCGCTTATGCGACAAACAAAGGTGCCGCGGTTTTTCGTACTTGGTGTGCTCAATGTCATGGTTCGGGGGCTGCGGGCGTTCAGGCGAACGGGTATCCCAACCTATTGGATAATGATTGGCTTTGGGGTGGATCAATTGAAGATATTCATACATCGATTAGCCATGGCATTCGCAATACCCAAGACCAAGATACCCGTTTTTCCGAAATGCCCGCATTTGCAGATATCCTAGAGCCAAATGATATTAATGCAGTTGTGAATTATGTCATGTCATTGTCAGGTGATGCAAAGGACGCGACCCAGATTGATTACGGTGCGACTGTTTTTCTGGATAACTGTTCGGCTTGCCACGCTGAGGACGGTTCAGGTGATAGAAACCAAGGTGCACCCAACCTAACGGATGCAATTTGGTTATATGGCAGTGGATATGACAACATTCTTGCCCAAGTTACACAGGCGCGAAATGGTGTCATGCCGAACTGGAATACCCGTCTCGATGAAGCCGAAATCCGCGCAGTTGCCACCTATGTTCATAGTTTGGGTGGCGGGGAAGCGTCTAAGTAGAATAGAACACCTCCGAAATCCCTGATCGGGGGACAGTGCCGCGCCTTTTTGCGTTTCCTAGGGCGCGGCACAATTTCAAATCAGCAGATAGCCAGATAATGACCGACACACGCCAAGACACTCCGCCGTCGCTTTATGTCGCACGAGAACCTATTTTCCCAAAACGGGTTTCTGGATCATTCAGAAATTTGAAATGGGTTCTGATGGCGTTTACGCTTGGAATTTATTACATTACCCCTTGGTTGCGGTGGGATCGTGGGCCCAACTTACACGATCAGGCGGTTTTAATTGATCTTTCCTCGCGACGTTTTTTCTTTTTCTGGATCGAAATCTGGCCGCACGAGTTCTATTTTGTTGCGGGTTTGTTGATTATGGCGGGACTTGGACTGTTCCTTTTTACGTCGGCACTTGGGCGGGTGTGGTGTGGTTATGCCTGTCCCCAAACTGTTTGGACCGACCTATTTATTTTGGTTGAACGCTGGATTGAAGGCGACCGAAATGCGCGCCTTAGGTTGCACCGTCAAACCAAATGGGACCTTCGCAAGATTAGATTACGGATCACAAAATGGGTGGCTTGGTTCTTGATCGGGATGGCGACGGGCGGTGCATGGGTCTTTTACTTTACAGATGCACCGTCGTTATTTGCCGAACTCATGGCATTTTCGGCGCATCCGATCGCTTATCTGACGATTGCTGTGCTGACACTAACCACGTTTGTCTTTGGTGGCTTTATGCGTGAACAAATTTGTATTTACGCCTGTCCTTGGCCTCGGATCCAAGCGGCAATGATGGACGAGGATACATTGACTGTCGGTTATCGCAAATGGCGTGGTGAACCCAGAGGCAAGCATAGAAAGGCCGAAACATCAGAGCCACTAGGAGATTGTATCGACTGTATGGCGTGCGTGAACGTTTGTCCAATGGGTATCGATATTCGGGATGGTCAGCAGCTGGCTTGCATTACCTGCGCATTATGCATTGACGCCTGTGACGATGTGATGACCAAGATCGGCAAGCCACGCGGCCTGATTGATTATATGGCGCTGTCCGATGAAGCACGCGAAAAGTCGGGTCACTCCCCAAGACCTATTTGGAGCCACATATTTAGGCTACGAACAATGGTTTATACCGGTCTTTGGTCTGCGATAGGATTTTTGTTGGTTGTAGCGCTCTTTGTTAGGCAAGATATTGACGTCACAGTTGCACCCATCCGCAATCCGACCTTCGTTACCCTGTCGGACGGAACAATACGAAACACCTACGAAGTCCGTCTGCGTAATAAAAATCAACAGGACCGTTTGTTTAACGTCTCTGTACGTGGGGACGTGGCTTACTATCTACAATTAGAGGGTAGCAAATTTCAATCAATTACCGTGCCTGCAGATTCAACATTGATACAGCGCGTTTATGTCATGGCCCCCGTTGGGTCTTTACCTGCAAATTCGGATGTGTCTGATGTACGTATCTGGGTCGAAGATCTGGGCAATGGTGATCGCGCATTCAAAGATACAGTTTTTAATGGAAAGGTTTCACAATGATCCAAGCCCACCCAGAACCCCGCAAAATCACTGGTTGGCATGTTGTTGCCGTCTTTGTTGCTTCTTTCGGTTTGATTATCGCAGTCAATTTTCTGATGGCCTATAAAGCGATTTCAACCTTTCCTGGCCTTGAGGTCAAAAATTCATATGTCGCCAGTCAGCAGTTCGATAAAAAACGGGCTGCTCAACAAGCATTGCGCTGGACTGCGGATGTTCATTATGCAGATGGTCAAATGATCTTGTCGATAAAAGATCAATCAGGGGCGTTGGTCCAAGCAGATAACTTGTCTGTTTTGGTCGGGCGGACAACGACGGTTCAGAACGATATTTTTCCCGATTTTATTTTCGATGGGGAAAGGTACCGAACAAATTTGCGGCTAGCGGCCGGTGCGTGGTTGGTGAAATTGGATGCGGTTTCCGTCGATGGCGTGACATTTGAACAGCGTTTAGATCTTTATATAAAGGATTAAACCATGGCACACGTGTCAATTTCAGCATGTCCTGCCTGTAATGCATCTCCGCTGGCAGAGCGGATCGCAAGCGATGCGTTGGTCGGCGATAGTGTGGTGCTCATGCTCCCGACAATCCACTGTTCCGCCTGTATCGTAAATGTTGAGCGAAAACTAAATGCGATGACTGAAGTCAAAGATGCGCGTGTGAACCTTACTTTAAAGCGCGTGACGATCACCACAAATTGTTCCGTGCCAATTGAAAGGTTTGTGGCTGCGCTGGCCGAAATTGGATACGCGGCGCATGAATTGGATCCATCTTTATTGGCGCAATCCGAAATGGAAAAGGCGTCGCGTCATTTGCTTACCCGCTTGGCGGTTTCGGGATTTGCAATGATGAATGTTATGCTTTTATCTGCTGCTGTCTGGTCCGGTGCAGATGGCGTCACGCGCGATATGTTTCATTGGATTTCAGCCATGATAGCAGTTCCTGCAACAATTTATGCGGGTCAGCCGTTTTTTACCAGTGCATGGACCGCATTGCGCGCGCGGCATCTAAATATGGATGTTCCAATTTCCTTGGCTATTTTTTTGGCTTTAGGAACATCATTGTATGAGACCAATTTATCGGGGGAACACGCCTATTTTGATGCCGCGATTTCGCTAACTTTTTTCCTGTTGGCAGGGCGTTATTTGGATCACAAAACGCGATCTGTCGCGCGTTCTGCCGCGCAAGAGCTTTCAGCGATGGAGGTCAGCCGCGCCATTGTCCGGCGCGATGATGCGGATGTAACGGTGAATGTAAAATCACTTGTAGTTGGTGATATAGTTGTTGTTCGTCCTGGGGCACGCGTGCCAGTGGACGGTGACATCATTGACGGATCGTCCGAAGTAGATCGATCCATTTTGACAGGTGAAACACGCCCAGAGTTTGTTGACGTCGGGGTTAATCTACATGCCGGGGAATTGAATTTGACCGGCCCTTTGTTGGTGCGCGTGACGGCGGTCGGCCGAGATACCTCGTTGCATCAAATTGCTGAATTGGTTGCTATCGCAGAAAGTGGTCGTTCAAAGTACACATCAATTGCGGATAAGGCTGCGCGCTTGTATGCGCCCGGCGTGCATATATTATCTGCACTGAGTTTTGTGTTTTGGTACGTATATTCGGCTGATTTGCGTGTGTCCCTAAATATTGCGTCTGCAGTGTTGATTATCACTTGCCCATGCGCGCTTGGCCTTGCTGTGCCTGCTGTGACAACTGCCGCATCTGGGCGCTTATACAAAAAGGGCCTGTTGATCAAAAGTGCGACGGCGCTTGAGCGGCTGGCGCAGATTGATACGGTTGTCTTTGACAAAACAGGCACGCTTACCAACGGACTGCCACAGCTGGTTGAATTGCCAAAAACAGATGCGCTTAGCTTGCAAATCGCTGCAAGTTTGGCATCTGCATCTATGCATCCTTTGTCTGTCGCCCTTTCTAAAGCGTTGACAGAAAGTGGAACAAATATGGCAAACCTTACAGGGGTTGAGGAAATTCCTGGTTATGGTGTTCAAGGATATTTTGGGGGTCGTCTGGTCAAGCTTGGACGCGCAGAGTGGGTCGGAGCAGACGCCATTGATGAAACGGCAACTTATCTAAGGTTGTGGGAAATGGAGCCGATCACCTTCGCGTTCCAAGATGCATTGCGGGACGGCGCATTTGAATTGTTAAAAGACATTCAACACCAAGTCGGAGACGTTCATATCCTTTCAGGGGATTCAGAGCATGCTGTCGCTGCAATCGCCGCTCGTTTGCAAGTGATAAACTATGCTGCAAACGAAACGCCACAAGGCAAGGCTGCCTACATTGCAGCTTTGCAAGCACAGGGAAAAAATGTGCTTATGATCGGGGATGGCTTGAATGACACGGCGGCCCTGACAGCAGCAAATGTATCGATTTCTCCCGCTTCGGCTTTGGATGCGGCGCGGGTTGCGTCGGACGTTGTATTTCTTGGTGGTCGCTTGGATAATTTGATCGGTGTCGTCGGTTTGGCGCGACAATCACAGCGCCGTATCAAAGAAAATTTCCGTATCGCGAGCTTTTATAATGTAATCGCTGTGCCTATTGCCATGCTGGGGTTGGCAACGCCCTTTATTGCAGCCTTGGCAATGTCTCTGTCTTCGATTACCGTTACCTTGAATGCGCTAAGGGTGAGGTAATGGACGTTTTGGTTTATTTAATCCCTATCTCAATTTTCTTGGGTGGGGTGGGTTTGTTTGGTTTTTTGTACACATTGCGCACTAAGCAATATGATGACCCAGAGGGGGACGCACGTCGCATTTTAAGTGATGAATGGGATGATCATCCCAAGCCAGATTAGCTTGGGTTGATCGGTGTGCAGGAGACGTCGCGTGCCTGCAGGCGTCTACAAGCTTGATCTGCGCGGTCTTTGCTCAGCCCCACAAATGTCGCTTCATAGCCTTTATTACTATGCTGAACTTTGCGCAGAGATCCATCCAATGTATCGATTTCAGCCAGCGCTGTTTTTAGGAGCATCTTTTCCGCCGCATAGCGACTGGGAAAACGACCGACGTTGATACCCCAATTTTTGGCATCTGAGGATGACATGCGCACCGATGTTTCGGTAACCTTTGTTTGGTCTGATTTATTTTCTGGAACATTAAATGAAACTGGACGTGGTTTGGGCGCCACAATTTCTTGTGTGTCATCAGCGGTTGAATAACTCACGGATTGTGCCTGTTCTAACGCCGCTTGGATGTCGTCACGTATGTCTGGCGTTTGCGCGATCGTCACAGGTGCACCTTGTGGTGTCCCGGGGCGCATTTTGGGGCGTAAGCTTTTTGCAAGCGTTGTCTTCAAGCGGACTGTTTTCCCCGAAAATTCGTTTGCTTTTTCATTTGACGGTTCACTTGCCACGCGGGTGCGCGCATAGGACGGTTTCGTCGGTTTTTGAACTGCGACGCGGTTTGGCGCCTTTTTAAAGCCCAAGTCCATAAGCTTTGCCACCTGTGCGTTACGCGACGCGGTAGAACGTCCGCCAAACACAGTGGTGATGATCCGTTCACCGCCACGCTCAGCCGACGCGACAAGGTTAAAACCAGCCGCGCGCGTGTAGCCGGTTTTTATACCGTCAGCGCCGCGATAACCATTAAGGAAGCGCCGGTTTGTGTTTGCCACTTGGCGCATGCCTGCATCTTCGGACTTTCGCGAAAACAGATTATAGTAATCGGGAAAGTCATAGAACAAATGCCGTCCAAGAATGGTCATATCGCGCGCGGTCGATAGGTGTCCCGATGCAGTTAAACCATGCGCATTTTTGAATGTTGTGCGCGTCATGCCCAATTCTTTGGCCGTTCGGTTCATGCGGCGTGCAAATGCGGCTTCGGATCCTTCGATCGCTTCACCAAGTGCTGTGGCGGCATCATTTGCAGATTTGATCGCAGCCGCACGAATGAGATATCGCAGTTTGATTTTTTGCCCAGCACGAAGGCCCAATTTGGAAGGCGGCTCTGCCGCAGCGTTTTTAGAAATGCGCACAAGCGTGTCTAGGCTGATTTCGCCATTTTCGACAGCCTGAAAGGCAATGTAGAGGGTCATCATTTTAGTTAAAGACGCAGGATGCAGTCGCGTATCCGCATTTTCTGAATGTAGGACCTGTCCATTGCGCGCATCCATTACCAACGCAGCATAGGGGGCAGCGGTTGCAATAGCCCCGCACCAAAAAAATAGAACGTACATTGAAATAATAACGCGCCCAATCAGAGCTGACGCACTGTGCCGTCTACCCACGGTTCTTTCCTTATCTGCCTCAATTCGTCATCTTTGTGACGAGTTTTTGTTTATTTTGATATTGATATCACAAAAGCTTTGTTTAATAAAGTGTTCAGTTACATGGATTTTTTGGAAAATTGGTATAGGTTAGACATACATATTGGGGTCGTTTGATGTGCATCTACTAATTCCTGTTTCGGTGGCAAAATAATGGATTATTTTGGAACTAGTTCACAATTTCAGTAAGTGAAGTGATTTGCATAAATCTTGGGTTTGCTAACGGAATTGTCCCGTGTTCATATTCCCACCTTGATTCAAACGGCACATAACACGCCCATCCGCCAATCTCCAAAACAGGTTGAGTATCAGATTTAACTGAATTCCCTATCATCAAGAAGTTTTTGGGGGCACAGCCAATTTTAGACAAGATATGTTGGTAAACTGTGGGCGTTTTATCCGAAACAATTTCGACCCCCGTGAAATATTCACCCAGCTGGGACTGTGCTAATTTTCGCTCTTGGTGCAAAAGGTCGCCTTTGGTGATCAGATAAAGTGGATGTGTTTGCGCAAGGTGCGATATAGCAATGTGCGCGCCGTCCAACAGTTCCAATGGATGTTGTAGCATTTCTTGCCCAATATCGAGCAATTGTTTTATAACCGACGCTTCTACACGTCCCTCGGTTACCTCAATTGCGGTTTCAATCATTGATAAGGTGAAACCTTTTACGCCGAACCCATAATGCCCAAGATTTCTAATTTCCGCAGCCAAAAGTGTGTTTTCTAGGGTTTTAATGTCGACGTAATCAGACAACATTTCGCAAAAGCGGTTTTGGCTCAATTTGAAAAAACGCTCGTTGTGCCAAAGAGTATCGTCAGCATCAAAGGCGATCACATCAAATTTTGACAAATCATCTAACATTTTCTTAAATTGGCCTTCTCTTGGACTTTGCTTTAACTATACTTATCTTGTAAACATAGCACACAGCACTTTGAAAGGTCTGGGAAGAGTTTATGTCAGAACACGAAGACGGCGAGAATGACACAGGGACGGTTGTAAAATCCAAACCCAAAACCAAGCGTCCTCCGCTGTATAAGGTCTTATTGTTGAATGATGACTATACTCCGATGGAGTTTGTCGTTCATATACTTGAACGGTTTTTTGGGATGTCATCTGCACAGGCATTTGATATCATGTTAACTGTGCATAAAAAGGGTGTCGCAGTTGTGGGTGTTTTCAGCCATGAGATTGCCGAGACCAAAGTCGCGCAAGTCATGGATTTTTCCCGCCGCCACCAACATCCATTGCAATGTACGATGGAAAAAGAATAACCGCGTGGCCTAAATGGTGCGCTCAAAGGCCAGTGAATGTTTTCAGATAGATTTAATTATGCTCGTGCTGAGCTTGCGCAATTTGCCGGCCCCAACAACAAAATTGTTGTTTTCAACGCTCAGGCGGTCGATCAGATTTCTGAGATCTTGGATATGGATATCACCGTCGTCCAAGGATTTGCCCCATCCGTTAACATGCTAAAGGCAGCTGGGATTAATGTCGTTCAGGACGTCTCTGGCAAATTTGATTGCGCAATTGTTCTTTTGCCAAAATCAAAGCCCCAGGCACGTGATTTAATTGCACAAGCTGTTGCCTGTGTTGAAAATGGTGCGATCATTGTTGATGGACAAAAAAACGATGGTATCGACAGTGTTCTGAAAGAACTAAAGAAAAACGTCGATTTAGGCGTGGTGATTTCCAAGGCGCATGGCAAATGTGCCTCTTTTTCGTCTGCACACGATCTTGCGCACTGGCGCGCAAAGCCTATCGAATTATCGGATGGTTTCCAAACCTATGTTGGCGTGTTTTCCGCCGATGAAGCAGATCCTGCGTCCGTGCTTTTGGCACAACATGTGAAAGGTCACCTCAAGGGACGCGTCGCAGATTTTGGCGCGGGTTGGGGGTATCTGACCCGCGCAATCCTTGCAAACGAAAATGTTACAGACGTATATGCTGTCGAGGCGGACTACACATCGGTGCAAGCTTGCCAAATGAATTGTGTAGATGACCGTTTGAAATTTTATTGGGATGATGTAACGACGTGGAAATCACCCAAGTTGTTAGATTTTGTGGTAATGAACCCACCGTTTCACACACTTGGTGCTGCAGATCCCAAGCTGGGTGTGGCATTTATTAAAGCTGCCGCGCGTAACCTTGCACCATCCGGGCAGCTTATCATGGTCGCAAATCGACATTTGCCCTATGAAACAACGCTGCAAGACACTTTCCAGACCGTGAATGAATTGGATGGAACCAATAAGTTTAAGGTTTTCATGGCGGCACGACCGCGCAAAATCAGACGTTAATTTCGCGCAGAGGATGCAAATATGAGCTTTTCAATCGAAGGCAAGACAGCGATTGTCACAGGCGCTGCGAATGGTATCGGGCTAGCGATTGCGCGGCATTTTGCAGAAAACGGCGCAAATGTCGTATTCGCAGATATGGATGACAAGCGGCTAAAGACAGAGCTTGGCGAAGTCGAAGAGGACGGAAATATTCATTTCTTTGCGGGAGATTTGCGCGAACGGTTGACTGCCGCTAATCTTTTGTCGGCCACGATCGACGCCTTTGATCGTGTGGATATTTTGGTTAACGCATCGCGCCAAATCTTGCCAACAGATGTTCTAAGTGCTGATGATAATTCGCTATGGACTTTGCTTGAACAAAATTTACTGACAAGTTTCAGGATTTCGCAAATCGTTGCAAAGCGAATGTTGAAACAGGCCGAAGATGACGGCCATGATCAATGCAATGGCTCTATTGTTAACCTATCGTCTATTGCGTCACAGCGCGCACAACCTGGTCTGCTAGGGTATTCGGTCTCGACGGCGGCGCTTGATCAGTTGACCCGATCGTTGGCGGTCGAACTGGCTGATAAAAATATTCGCGTCAACTCGGTTGCATTTGGGTCGCTAATGTCCGCCAGCTTGCAATCTACTTTGAAAGATCATCCGGAGTATCGGACAGAAATTGAAAAGAGGACGCCCCTAGGTTGGATCGCATCAGCAAATGAATTGGTCGAAGCTGCGCAGTTTCTCGCATCTGACGCATCCCGGTTCATGACAGGCCAAACCCTTGTCTTGGATGGCGGGCGGACTTTGGTTGATGCGGTGAAGGCGGCTGCACATTAGAGGCTTGGCCAATGCCCAATTTGATGCCACAAAGCATAGAGACAAGACACGAAAAGGAACGACCATGACCGAAACGCTCACCCATGAAAAGCAAACTGCAAGCGCATGGTTTAAAACTTTGCGTGACGACATCGTTGCCGCGTTTGAAGCGTTAGAAGAAAATCATACGGTTGGCCCGTTTTCGGATATGGCACCTGGAAAGTTTGAAGTCACCGAAACAAAGCGATCTAGCGATAATGGCTCTGATGCAGGTGGCGGATTGATGAGCGTTTTGCGCGGTGGTCGTGTTTTCGAAAAAGTTGGTGTGAACGTTTCGACTGTTTTTGGGGAGCTTGGACCAGAGGCACAGGGCGCGATGGCTGCTCGAAAAGGCATTCCGGGAATGAAAGATGATCCAAGGTTTTGGGCCAGTGGTATTTCATTAGTTGCACATATGCGAAACCCACATTGCCCCGCAGTGCACATGAACACGCGGATGTTCTGGACCTCCCACGCATGGTGGTTTGGTGGCGGTTCAGATCTAAACCCATGCATTGAATATGCTGAAGATACGCAACATTTCCATGATACGCAAAAGCGTCATTTAGATCCACACGGACCCAACCTCTATCAAGAATTGAAAGAGTGGGCAGATGAATATTTTTATATTCCACATCGTAATCGCGCGCGCGGCGTTGGTGGTGTCTTTATGGACGATCGCTGCACAGATGATTGGGCGGCCGACTTTGCGCTAACCCAAGATTTGGGGCGTGCGTTTTTGCCTGCCTATGTGCCGTTAGTCGAAAAGCGACGGGTACAGCAGTTTGATGAAGCAGACAAAGATGCGCAACTTATCCATCGTGGACTGTATGCTGAATATAATCTTGTTTATGATCGTGGGACTAAATTTGGTCTGACAACTGGGCACGATGCAAACGCTGTTCTCATGAGTTTGCCACCATTGGCCAAATGGGTTTAAGCCGCAGATGCGATTAATACGGGTAACATAACGACTAAGGGCTTTGCATGACCATTTTACAGGAATTAACCGCGTTAATCGGAGAAAAGAACGTGGTCGTCGGCGCAGACTTGGAACGCTATTCTATTGATTGGATGAAGCAATATCCAAGCCAGCCTTTGGTTGCTGTGCGTCCTGCAAATACACAGGAATTATCCGCGGTCGTTAAGCTTGCAAATCGTCATAATGTTGCGGTGGTGCCGATGGGGGGCAACACAGGCCTCACCGGCGCGACCCATGCGCAAGGGGCTATCGTAATAAGCACAGAGCGTTTCAATAAAGTCCGCGAGATACGCAAGACCGCACGGATCGCGATCGTAGAAGCAGGCGTTATCTTATCCAACCTTCACAATGTGGTCGAAGAACAGGATTTGTTATTTCCACTGACCTTTGGCGCACGGGGATCCGCAACAATAGGGGGTGTGTTGGGGACGAACGCCGGTGGGTCCAATGTTTTACGCTATGGTAATACGCGCGACTTGGTTTTAGGTATCGAAGTTGTTTTGCCGACGGGTGAGATTATGGATCTCATGTCCGAGCTACACAAAGACAATTCAGGCTATAATTTAAAACATCTCTTAATTGGCGCAGAAGGCACCCTAGGTATCATCAGCGCCGCGGTGCTAAAGTTATCGCCCAAGCCCAAGGCCTATGCGACAGCGATGGTTGCTGTTTCAAATTTGGACGATGCATTGAAGGTTTTGAATAAACTCCAAGAAGCAACCGGCCGTTCTGTCGAGGCGTTTGAATATATGCCCCGATCATACATTGAGGCGCACATAGCGCACTTTCCATCAGCGCGCGGGCCATTTGATGAAATGTATGATGTCAACATAATGGTTGAATTGGGGACAACCATTGATGCCTTGGCGCAAACGGATGCCCAAGGAAAAGTCGGTCTCGTCAATCAGTTCGAAGCGATTTTGGCCGATTTCTTTGAAGAAGGAATTGTTTTAGATGCAGTGGTCGCGCAAAACCAAGCACAACGCACGCAGATGTGGGAACGGCGCGAAGCCGCGGCGGAACTGAGTTTTAATTTTCCTAACATCATCAATAATGATGTTGCGCTGCCATTGGATCGCGTTGCCGAATTCCTCGAGCGTGCGGGCCAAGAATTAGGACAGGTCGACCCGGATTTCAGAACCTTTGTGGTATCTCATCTTGGCGACGGCAATATCCATTACGTCGTTTCCGCAAGCAAGAAAGACCCGGTGCTAAAGAATGCGATTATGGAAAAAATAGAAGATATTGTGCTAGAACTTGGCGGAAGCTTTTCTGCCGAACATGGGATCGGTCTATCGAAATTGTCATCTATGGATCGAAGAAAAGACGCGGTTGCGTTGGACGTCATGCGCCGCATTAAAGCGGCGCTTGATCCAAATAATATTATGAACCCAGGTAAGGTATTACCTTAGTTTTTCCAGTCAAAGAAACCCGGCCCCGCGGTCGACAAAAGCTTTTGCGCCATTTCACGCCCAAGCTCTGCGCCATCTTCGATGGGTGCTGTTTGATCATCATTGATTGCTTCTGATCCGTCGGGACGTATCACCTCACCGCGCAAGCGTAGGGTTGAACCATCTAATTCGGCCAAGCCTGCGATGGGGGTTTCACAAGATCCATCAAGCGCGGCCAAAAATGCACGCTCTGCTGCCAGCCGTTGACCTGTCTCGGTATGATGGATTGCGGCCAACAAATGTGCCGATCTGGCATCGTCTTGTCGCCGTTCAATTCCGATCGCACCCTGTGCTACAGCCGGCAACATCACATCGGTTTCCAAATAAGACTTGATAATTTCTGACATCCCTAACCGATTTAGCCCTGCCGCCGCCAGAAATGTTGCATCGGCCACATTGTCTTGCAATTTTTTAAGGCGCGTTTGAACATTTCCGCGAAATTCGACGACATTTAGATCAGGGCGTTTCAACATAAGCTGGGCACGACGCCGGAGGCTTGAGCTGCCTAAATTTGAGCCAGGGGGCAGGCTTTCCAATGTGTCGTGGTTTAATGACACAAAGGCGTCACGTACGTCCTCTCTTGGGAGATAGGTATCCAGCACTAACCCACCAGGCTGCAGCGTGGGCATATCTTTCATGGAATGCACAGCGATGTCGATTTTACCGGAAAGCATATCCTCTTCGATTTCTTTGGTGAAAAGGCCCTTGCCACCTATTTCTTTTAACGGGCGATCCAAAATACGATCCCCAGTTGTTTTGATCACAATGATTTCAAAACATGCCTCGTCCAAATCAAACGCAGCCATCAACCGCTGTCGCGTTTCATAGGCTTGCGCTAACGCGAGCGGGGATCCGCGAGTGCCGATTTTTAGGGGTGAGGCGGGGGACGGTAAATCATGTTTCATACAGAATGTTTAAGCCGCTCTTTACGCCAAGACAAGAACTGAACTTGACATCTTGGTCATTTGACGAGACGAAGGTAAGAAAAAAGGTAAAAAGATACGATGACCAAAAAGATTTTGCGCGCGCTGGCCGGTGAAACCCTAGAAACGCCTCCGATTTGGATGATGCGACAGGCTGGTCGGTATCTGCCGGAATACAGGGCGACTCGTGCGCAAGCGGGCGATTTTTTATCTTTGTGCTACAACAGCGAGCTTGCTGCCGAGGTGACATTACAACCTATTCGGCGTTACGGGTTCGACGCGGCCATCCTGTTTGCTGACATCTTACTTTTGCCGCAGGCGTTGGGTGTTGATTTGTGGTTTGAAACAGGCGAAGGCCCGCGTATGACCACAACGACAACTGACACCGAATTCAATCAGCTAAAAGCGGTCGATGATATTCATGAAACTCTTAACCCAATCTATGAAACGGTACGCATTTTGCGCCGTGAATTGCCTAGTGAAACTACATTGATTGGTTTTGCCGGTGCGCCTTGGACCGTGGCAACTTATATGATTGCAGGGCGCGGGACCAAGGATCAGGGACCAGCACATGCGCTAAAGGCGGAAAACCGTGCCTTGTTTGCAAAGATTATTGATCTATTGACCCAAAGCACAATTGAATATTTGTCTGCGCAAATCGATGCAGGCGCCGAGGTCGTAAAGATTTTTGACAGCTGGGCAGGGTCATTGGTTGGACAAGATTTCCATGATTTTGCGCTAGAACCAGCGCGTCAAATTACCTCTGAATTAAAGATGCGCTATCCCCATATTCCCGTCATTGCGTTTCCACGTGAGGCAAAAGAAAAATATGTTGGCTTTGCAAAAGCAACAGGCGCTGACTGTGTTGCGATAGACAACTCTGTCTCGGCTGAGTGGGTTGCCCAGAACGTGCAGGTAGATGGATGTGTACAAGGTAACTTGGCCTCGTCTCATATGGTGACGGGCGGTCAGGCGTTAATAGATGAGACGCGTAAAATTGTTCGTGCGCTGGCGAATGGTCCCCATATTTTCAACCTCGGTCATGGGATAACCCCTGATGCGAATCCGGATCACGTTCAAATTATGATCGATACGGTCCGAGAGGACAGAACAGCGTAAATGTTTGCTATTGGCCCGACCTTCTCCTTGTTAAATCAGGTCAGAGCCTCTACATGCTGCAAATGATGAAATTACCATTTGTAAAAAAACGCCCTACGGTTGCCGTTGTCCGCATGAGTGGATTAATTTCGGCATCTGGTCGTGCGACTTTAAATGATCAAACGTTTGCACCAGTTTTGGAGCGTGCGTTCAAAAAAGGCAAACCTGATGCGGTGGCTTTGTCCATTAATTCGCCAGGGGGCTCGCCCGTTCAATCGTCATTAATAGGTAAGCGTATTCGCCGTTTAGCACACGAAACCAAAACGCCTGTGTTTGCGTTTGTCGAAGATGTAGCGGCATCTGGTGGCTATTGGCTGGCTGTGACGGCGGATGAAATATTCGCAGATGATTCCTCAATCGTAGGTTCAATTGGTGTCATTTCTGCGGGCTTCGGCGTGCATGAGCTTTTAAACCGCTACGGCGTTGAACGCAGAGTTTACACCGCGGGCAGTTCTAAATCGCAGTTAGATCCGTTCCGTCCCGAAAATCCTGAGGATGTTGAGCGCTTAAAGAAGCTGCTAGAGGAAATACATGAGAATTTCAAATCCCATGTGACGCACCACCGTGGTACCAAGTTAGCGCTGGATCGTGATTTATTTACTGGCGAAATCTGGACAGGCCGATCGGCAATTGATGTAGGCCTTGTTGATGGGATTGGCCATTTGGTGCCGGTGATGCAAGATCGATTTGGCGATAGGGTTCGGTTCAGAACATATGGCCCAAAGCAAGGTTGGGGAAAACGGTTCGGCATATCATTGTTTGATCAAGGTATCGGATCGATAGAAGAGCGCGCGGCCTTTGCGCAGTTTGGATTGTGATATGATAATCAAGGTAGTTGTCCTCTTTCTTGTGGGGATGATGGTGTTGGCGATGTTTGGTAAGCTTAGACTCCCAAAACCGTCTAAACTTGGCATCCGAAAGTGTAAGCGTTGCGGCAAACATCAAATCGGGCGCAGTACCTGTAATTGCGCACAAAAATAGGAGTGATCCATCATGATTTGGTTCATGTCTGTTGTTGGCTTAATCATTTTGCTTGTTGCTGGCGATTTTCTGGTGCGTGGCGCCGTCAATCTAAGCCTCAGGCTTGGTATTCCTGCGCTGATTGTGTCTTTGACGATTGTTGCGTTCGGTACCTCTGCGCCTGAGTTGATAATTGCAATCAAGGCTGCGCTGGATGGTGCCGCAGGCATCGCGTTGGGAAATGTTGTGGGATCCAATACTGCAAACGTCCTTTTGGTTTTGGGTATCCCGGCAATTATCACAGCGTTGGACACGCGTGATTGTGAAACGCGCAAGACTTATGTCGCGATGCTTTTGGCCACGGCATTGTTTATTGGCCTTGCCTTTACGGGACAATTTGCAATTTGGCAGGGCTTGGTTTTGTTGGGTGCGCTTGCTCTGTTTTTATTTGATGCGACACAAGATGCGCGCAAGCATCGTAAAGCGACAAATGAAGACGTAGAGCTTGAAGGCGCAGACGCCTCTATTTCTATGGGCAAGATTCTCTTGTTTCTTGGTTTGGGATTGATTGGCTTACCCTTGGGAGCAGATATTTTGGTTAATAATGCTACAATTATTGCGCGTCAGTATGGTGTAAGTGAAACAGTCATTGGGTTGACGCTTGTCGCTTTGGGGACATCGCTTCCTGAGTTTTCTACAACGATCATGGCTGCCACCCGCCGGCAGGCAGACGTCGCCCTAGGGAATGTCATTGGCTCTAATCTATTCAACTTGTTAGGAATTATTGGGGTTGCGAGTTTGTTCGCGCCGCTTGATGTCGACCAAAGTTTCGTGCAAGTCGATTTATGGGTGATGCTTGGTGCTTCTCTTGTTTTGGTTCCGTTCGTGTTTTTTGGGCGCCAACTCACTAGAAGCTGGGGCATCTTTTTGACGGTTCTCTATATCGGCTATGTTATGTATTTAATTTTGTAAGCTGGGGGTAATATGCGCGCATTGGTAACAGGTGGGGCAAAACGCTTGGGGCGCGCGATGGCGCTTTATTTGGCGGATCGCGGATTTGATGTGGCAATCCATTATCATTCATCGCAAGCGGAAGCAGAGCGAACGGTCGCAGACATTCGCGCGCGTGGGGTTAAATCTGTTGCGTTGTGCGCTGATATATTGGACGAGGATCAGGTTCAAACACTTATCGACCGAGCGGTTGAGGGGCTCGGCGGGCCGTTAAGCTGTCTTATTAACAATGCGTCAGTTTTTGAATATGACACTCTGGAAAGTGCGTCGCGTCTTTCTTGGGATCGGCATATCGAAAGCAACTTGCGCGCCCCCGTGGTATTGTCACAACGTTTTGCCCAGCAAGCGCCAAAGGCGACTTTCGATGATCATGGCGAACCTGTTTCACAGTCTGTGATCATCAATATGCTAGATCAACGGGTACGAAAGCTCACACCTGATTTTATGAGCTATACAGTTGCGAAAATGGGCCTTTGGGCCTTTACCCAGACCGCTGCGCGTGGTTTGGCTCCTGATATACGTGTGAACGCAATTGGGCCGGGTCCAACGATTCAGGGGGCAAGGCAGACCAAAGATCACTTTGCCGCTCAGCGCATGAACACAGTTTTACAGCGTGGCTCTGATCCCGACGATATTTGTACGGCTTTGGGATACTTTTTAGACGCTAAATCTGTGACCGGACAGTTGCTGTGCGCGGATGGTGGACAGCATTTGGGTTGGAAAACACCCGACATAATAGGCGTCGAGTAGACGAAAGTTATGCACGTCAGGAAAAAGTTGTTAAGCCTGTCATAAATCTGACATCGAGAAATGTCAAAAATGCAGTAATTTCAGTCATTTGCTGATATGAAAATTTTTTATATAATAAAATCAAACCCTTATAAAATTGCCTATTTTTTAGGCATTTTTCAGAAGTGCGCTAAAAACAAAGGAAAATTGCATCTCATGAGAAGTTATCTCCAGACTTATCCACAGCTTTCGTGGAAAGAATTTGCCTTGAACTTTGATCGGGAACGTTGCAGCACGGTATAGAATCGCCCCATAACTAAAGCTTCGAAAATGCGGTAGGAGAAAATGACCAAAATTGGCCATGAACTGATCCACGACTATGTTAAAAAGCTAGATAGTTCACCTGGCGTATATCGTATGTTGGATGCCCAAGCGCGTGTCCTTTATGTTGGAAAAGCACGCAATCTAAAAAACCGTGTTTCCAATTATGCTCGGCTATCTGGGCATTCGGCGCGCATCGCGCGTATGATTTCTGAAACAACGCAAATGATGTTTCTCACAACAAAAACTGAAACAGAGGCGTTGTTGTTAGAACAAAATCTAATCAAACAACTTAAACCGCGCTATAACGTACTTTTGCGTGATGATAAGTCATTTCCAAATATCTTGGTAACCACCGATCACGACTTTCCCCAAATCAAAAAACACCGCGGCGCCAAAAAAGAAAAAGGCGCTTATTACGGTCCTTTCGCGTC
>RFZH01000140.1 GCA_009920815.1 Paracoccaceae bacterium | reverse complement strand
TCGAGTTTATCAAAAGGAACCATGCCGTTTCATTTACCATTGCAGATGTTTGGTCAAGTGCAAAACGCGGATCACAGCCCTGTAATCCAGCGATCCAACCGTGCCGCATTGACACCAATGTCGGAGCGCCCAAAACGCAAGCGGCTGTGAATACGAACACCGTCTGATTTCGATTGGACCGTGACATAGTCCGGAAATCCCATCCATTTCGTGCGCACAATATAAGTGATCCAGCCATCCGACACGCTGCCCATTAAAACAGTCGTGCGAGGTTCGGCGCGAATGATGGTATCTAATCGCGCAATTATTGTATTTGGGTCACCCGCTATGACGCGCCGCGCCCCGCCGATTTCGGTCGTGCTTTCCTCGAAACTTAGGGGCACATGCCAGCGGGACACATCGCTGGGTGCCACGCGGATATAAATCATCAGCCCGATGATCAGCGTTCCAATAATCCATATCCACATGCGCATTATGCCCCCTTACGACGGGTCCAAGCCCATAGACAGATCAGTTCCATCGCAACATGCGCACCTGCGACCGCCGTAGCGCCCGTGGTGTCAAACGGTGGAGATACCTCGACAATATCGCCGCCTAGCATATTGATGCCCGCAATATCGCGCAGAATAATCGCCGCCTGCCCCGTGCTTAGACCACCCCAAACCGGCGTGCCAGTGCCTGGTGCAAAGGCTGGGTCCAAACAGTCGATATCGAAACTGACGTAGGTTGGGCGATCGCCAAGGATAGATTTAATCTTTTGCGCAACTGCGGTAGGACCCGTTTCATGCACCTCGCGCGCATCAATGATGTTCATGCCCATTGTGTCATCGTTATGGGTGCGAATGCCCACTTGGACCGATGTGGCAGGATCAATCAGCCCCAGTTTGATTGCCTTGTAAAACATGGTGCCGTGGTCGATACGGTCAAAGTCATCATCAACCCATGTGTCCGAATGCGCATCAAAATGCAACAACGACAATGGCTTGCCAAACTTTTCTGCATAGGCTTTTAGAATGGGAAAGCTGATGTAATGATCGCCCCCCAATGTCACCGTACCAACACCTTGATCCAAGATCCCCTTGATGTGGTTTGTCAGGGTTTTTGGGAATTCTGACACTTTGGCATAATCAAATGCAAGATCACCATAATCCACCACCGCAAATTCGGTTAGCGGATCAAAGCCCCAGCCATACGGAGGATCATATGGTTGCAATGTCGATGCCTCGCGGATGGCACGTGGACCCAGGCGGGTTCCCGTTCGGTTTGTTACCGCCTGATCAAATGGCACACCCGTGATCGCCAAATCTGCACCTGTTAGATCTTTGGTGTACTTGCGACGCAAAAAGGACGGCGCACCACCAAATGCATTTTCAAAGGTCAAGCCACGCAGATCCGAACGTTGAAACGCCTGATCAACCTGTGTTTTTGCATCTTCTAAAGCCATGTTTTCCCTTTCTTTGAAAATGCACACCCCTTACAAGGGCTGCGCACGTTCCACCAATTTTGCAAAATAGGACGCGCCGTAAACAGACGCATCGTCATTAAAATTATATCCTGCATTGTGCAGACCCGGACCATCCCCAATTCCCAAAAATAGGTAAGCGCCAGGTCTTTTTTCCAGCATATAAGCGAAATCCTCTGACCCCATTTCAGGACCGACATCAGGCAGAACCGCATCATGTCCAACAACGTCGCGGGCAACTGACACACAAAAATCAGTCTCATCAGGATCGTTGATTGTGGGCGGGTATCCCAGAGTGAACGATAGATCAACGCGCACGCCATAGGCATCGGCAATTCCATCAGCTAAGGCCTGCAAACGCCCCCCGACCATTGCCCGAACTTCTGGATCAAAATACCGAATTGTACCATTCAAATAAGCGGTTTCAGGGATCACATTATCCGCGCTGCCCGTGTGAATTTGGGTTAGGGAAATGACCAGACTATCAAAGGGGTTGCGATTGCGGGACACGATCGTTTGCAACCCCTGCGCCAAAGCGACCGCAGGCATGATCGGATCAATGGTTTCATGGGGGGATGCCGCGTGACCGCCTTTGCCAATCACATTGAAATGGAACGAATCTTCGCCGGCCATGACTGGACCTGGCGTGGCCATAAAATGACCCAGTTCAAGGCCCGGCACGTTGTGGATCGCATATAAGCGCGCAATATCAAAACGCTCCAAAACACCCTGTTCGACCATGATGCGCGCGCCGCCCTCGTTTTCTTCGGCGGGTTGAAATATTAATGCGACACGTCCTTTGAAATTGCGCGTCTCTGTCAAATACTTGGCCGCACCCAATAACATTGTTGTGTGTCCGTCATGACCACAGGCATGCATTTTACCCTGAGACGTGCTTGCATATGGGGCACCGGTTTCTTCGACGATGGGCAAAGCATCCATATCAGCACGCAGGCCAATTGTTGCGCCATCGCCTTGGCCGTTGATAATCGCCACAACGCCGGATGTCGCAATATTGGTGTGAATTTCATCAACGCCAAATTCGGTCAATCTCTTGACGACAAATTCTGCGGTTTGATGACATTCAAGCCCCAATTCAGGATGGGCATGCAGATACTGTCTCCACTCCGCCATATCATCGCTGTAAGCGGAAATGCGATTAATAATGGGCATGCGCTGGACTCCTTGCGTGCATGTTGTCAGTGTACTTTTGACAGAAGACTATGGGACTGCGCAATGGGCTACGATAAAAATTTGATCAAAAACTCTACAATCGGTATGCCGCGCCTGCTGGAAATCATGCGCGCCTTGCGGGATCGCGATCATGGTTGTCCATGGGATATTGAACAAAACTTTGCCACCATCGCCCCTTACACCATTGAAGAAGCGTACGAAGTTGCTGACGCCATCGAACGCGAGGCGTGGGATGAGTTGCGCAGCGAATTAGGCGATTTGTTATTGCAAAGCGTTTACCACACCCAAATGGCGACCGAGGCCGGTTTGTTCACATTCGACGACGTGGTGAACGATATTTCGGACAAAATGGTGCACCGTCATCCCCATGTATTTGGTGACGAAAGCCGTGACAAATCCGCCGAACAGCAAACCATAGATTGGGAAAAAATAAAGGCCGCCGAACGTGCAGCCAAAGACCGTTCAGGCGTTTTAGATGATGTTGCCATTGGCCTGCCCGCCCTAATGCGGGCGCAGAAATTGCAAAAACGTGCAGCCCGCGTAGGATTTGATTGGCCAGACATCGCGATGGTTATGGATAAAATCATCGAAGAGTCATCCGAATTGGCCGCGGCACAAAACTCGGATGACAAAGATCATATCGCCGAAGAGTTCGGTGACCTATTATTTGTAGTCGTTAATTTAGGTCGTCATCTAGGTATTGATGCCGAAGAGGCCCTACGCGCCGCAAATTCCAAATTTACCCGCCGCTTTAGATTTATCGAAGACAGCTTGGCTGCGATGGGACGCAGTCCATCGCAATCTAATTTGGATGGCAAATCAGCCTTAGGAGATTCTGATGTCTTACACCAAGTATTTCGCCACAACGGCACTATGCACTTTGATCGCAGCCCCCGCTGTTGTCGCCGATGAGGTAAATGTTTATTCTCATCGCCAACCCGAGCTTTTAAAACCGTTAACCGATGCGTTCACGACGCAGACCGGTATAGATGTAAACGTCGCCTACATTGACAAAGGTTTGATCGAACGCATGAAAGCAGAGGGAAAACGATCCCCTGCCGATGTTATTTTAACCGTTGATATCGCCTTGCTGTCTGCGATTGTGGACGCTGACTTGACCCAGGCCGTCGTGTCGGACACCTTAAATACAAATGTCCCTGCGCAATATCGCGATCCAAACAACCAATGGTTTGGCCTGTCCACGCGTGCGCGCATTGCATATGCGTCGAAAACACGGGTCGCGGATGGCGAACTGCGCAGCTATGAGGAATTGGCAGATCCCAAATGGTCTGGCCGTATTTGTACGCGTTCCGGCAAACATGATTATAACGTCGCGTTGACCTCGGCTATGATCGCGCATCACGGCGAAGCTGCTGCAAAAACATGGCTTTCAGGCGTCAAAGAAAATCTTGCCCGCAAGCCCCAAGGCAATGATCGCGCGCAGGTGAAAGCCATTTGGGCAGGCGAATGTGATATCGCGATCGGCAACACCTATTACATGGGGCAAATGTTGCTAGATCCCGAACAAAAAGAATGGGCAGACAGCGTGCGCATTCTGTTTCCGGTGTTTGACGCGGGTGGCAGCCACGTCAATGTCTCTGGCGTCGCAATGGCAAAACACGCGCCCAACCCCGCATCAGCGATTAAACTGATCGAATTTTTAACCTCGCCCGATGCGCAAGAAATCTATGCAAGTGCAAATTTTGAATACCCGATCGCGGCTGGTACGCAGCCCAACGACTTGGTCGCCTCATGGGGCAGTTTCGTGGCAGATGATTTAAATCTGATGGACATCGCGAAATACCGTGCCGACGCGCTGCGCATCACTGAAGAGGTGGATTTCGATAACAAGTAAGGGTGACGCCCCCCTCTTGCACCTGATTAGATAACGTGTATCTGTTACGGAAATAAAGATGGGGATTTGCGATGCCTGCACGTAAAATTATTATCGACACTGACCCGGGGCAAGATGATGCGGTTGCGATCCTGCTTGCCCTTGGCAGCCCAAAAGAAATCGAAGTTTTAGGCATCACAGCAGTTGCGGGCAATGTGCCACTTGAATTGACACAAAAGAACGCGCGGATGATTTGCGAATTGGCGGGTCGTCCGGATATTCCCGTGTTTGCAGGGTCTAAAAACCCCTTGGCAAAACGCTTGGTAACCGCAGAGCATGTACATGGCAAAACTGGGCTTGACGGTCCAACCCTGCCCGACCCTACAATGCCATTGCAGGAAAAACACGCGGTGGATTTCATCATTGAAACCTTGCGCGCACAGCCTGCGGGGTCGGTCACACTCTGCCCATTGGGGCCACTGACAAATATCGCATCTGCATTCAACCAAGCACCTGATATCATTGAAAAAGTTCAAGAAATTGTTCTTATGGGGGGTGCGTATTTTGAGGTTGGCAACATCACCCCCGCCGCCGAATTTAATATCTATGTTGATCCAGAAGCGGCAGAGATCGTCTTTAAGGCGGGTGCGCCGATTACCGTGATGCCGTTAGATGTGACACACAAAGCATTGGTGACCAAAGCGCGTAATGACGCATTTCGTGACCTAGGCACACCCGTCGGGATCGCGGTTGCCGAAATGACAGATTTTTTTGAGAGATACGACAAAGAAAAATATGGATCTGAGGGTGCGCCACTGCACGACCCAACGGTCATTGCCTATCTGATCAAGCCAAAATTGTTCACAGGCCGTTTTATCAATGTCGAAATTGAAACAAAATCTGTGCTGACCCGTGGGATGACAGTCGCAGATTGGTGGCGTGTAACGGACCGTGAACCAAATGCAATGTTTATGGGTGACATTGACGCAGACGGGTTTTTCACGCTGTTAACTGATCGCTTGGCGCGCCTATGAGCGCGCTGCGTATTGCACGCCCGGAAGATTTTGCAAAACTTGACGCCCTTGTCGCAGCGTTTCACGCACATGATGCGATTGCGTCCACAGCTGAACGCCGCTACGACGGTATAATGCCCTTGCTTGAAGGTAGCCCACATGGGGTTATTTACCTGATAGGCCCGTCATCGTCCCCCGTTGGCTATATCGCACTGGCCTTTAACTGGTCCATAGAATACGGCGGACTCGAAGCGATTGTGGATGAATTTTTCATACGCGAAAAAATCCGCGGTCGCGGTATGGGGCAAGATGCTTTGAACCAAATCATTGCAATGTTGCGTGAAAATGGGGTCAAACTTGTGACCCTCGAAACCGCTTTCGACAGTCCTGCGATGTCTTTGTACAGGCGGGTTGGTTTTGTATCGCGCGCCAATTACGGGTATATGATCAGGGAACTGTAACCCAGTCTTTAGATGGCGTTTTAATGTTAGTTAACATCTTGATAGCCGAACTGTTCCATATTGGCAAAACATAGCGCCATCTTGTGCAATGTGATCACGTCCTCGACGCGGTGCATTTTTTAGCGCCCGCGCATGCACATCATGACGCAATTGATGGCTGTAAGTGCTGGGCACTATTTCGTTTTA
>RFZH01000139.1 GCA_009920815.1 Paracoccaceae bacterium | reverse complement strand
GGTCGCGCCCTCGGCGCTCATCTGGGTTTCAACCATTTGGCCATTGCCCAGCATGATAAAGTTACCATCTACCCCTGCCTCGCTATCCTCTGGATAATCAAGATCCAAGACGGGCTGGCCTGCATAAATGCCGCAGCTGACCGCCGCCACAGGTGAAATTAATGGGTCGGTTATGATGTCCCCAGCCTTTAGGAGTTTGTTAACGGCCAAACGTAGCGCAACCCAACCCCCTGTAATGGATGCGCAGCGTGTTCCGCCGTCTGCTTGGATTACGTCACAGTCGACTGTAATCTGACGTTCGCCCAGTGCAACACGATCAACGCCCGCACGTAATGCGCGCCCGATCAAACGCTGAATTTCAACCGTACGCCCGCCTTGCTTTCCCGACGCGGCCTCGCGCCGCATACGAGAGCTGGTTGAACGCGGCAACATTCCATATTCCGCCGTGACCCAACCTAAACCTGAACCTTTGATGAACGGGGGAACACGATCTTCGATCGTTGCCGTGCAAAGAACATGCGTATCGCCCATCTTAATCAAGCAAGACCCTTCGGCATGTTTTGTCACATTTGTTTCAATTGAAACGGTACGCATTTCGTCAAGTTTTCGGCCAGAGGGACGCATGTAAATTCCTTTCATTGTTAGAAATGTGGATACATGGTTCGATATGAAAAGCGCAAGGCCGATTGACCTTTTTGCTCAAGAAGATTTAATGAAAGAAGTCCAAGGATAGAGCAATGACAGACGCAAATAGCATTCTTGATGAAATGAACGACCGTTCGCGTGAGGTATTTCGCCGTGTTGTCGAGGGATATCTTGAAAACGGAGAACCAGTTGGTTCACGAACGCTCACAAGGAGCTTTAGTGAAAAGATTAGCGCGGCCACCATCCGCAATGTGATGCAAGATCTAGAGTTTCTAGGTTTGTTGGGCAGCCCTCATACAAGCGCAGGACGCGTACCGACCCAATTAGGGCTGCGCATGTTTGTTGATGGTCTCTTAGAGGTCTCAGATCTAAACGAAGATGATCGCGTCAAATTAGATATGTCCACATCGCGCAATGCCGGCGCAGACGTTGGGGATATGCTAGATAGCATAAGCGCAGCGCTTTCCGGTGTGACACAGGGTGCATCATTGGTCCTTGCACCAAAACAAGAAGCGCCAATCAAGCATATCGAATTTGTTTCGCTCTCGCCTGACCGTGCATTGGTTGTATTGGTTTTTGCTGATGGGCATGTCGAAAATCGCTTATTCACGCCGCCACTTGGTCAAACACCAAGTTCGATGCGCGAAGCCGCCAACTTTTTGAACGCCATTATGGAGGGCCACACGCTAAGTGAAGCGCGTGGTTTGGTCGAAATTGAAATTACCAAGCGACGTTCAGAGCTGGATAAATTGGCCGCAGATCTTGTCGAAAGTGGCGCAGTTTTTTGGCAGGACGAGGGAGAACGCAACGAGCGATTAATCGTACGCGGCCGTGCGAATCTTTTGGGTGGCGAAGCACACGAGAGTGAATTAGAACGCATCAAAACGTTGTTCGATGACCTAGAACGCAAGCGCGATATTGCCGATTTCCTTGATTTGACACAAAAGGGCGACGGTGTACGCATTTTTATTGGGTCTGAGAACAAACTTTTTTCACTTTCGGGTTCATCTTTGGTCGTTTCTCCTTATATGAACGCTGATAGAAAAATTATCGGTGCGGTCGGTGTAATTGGACCAACACGTCTGAATTATGGACGCATCGTGCCGATTGTGGATTATACGGCCCAGCTTGTAACCAAGTTGATTGCTGATCGAAGTTAGAGGTGAATTATGGCAGAGCCAAAACAGGACGAGTTTTTGGACGATATCGAACAAGCCGCAGAAGAAGAGCAGGCGTTCGCAGATGAAATGATTGATATTGATGCCGAAGCGTCTGCATATGACGAATTAGACGCCGTCAAAGCAGAGCGTGATGAATTTAAGGATCGTTTTATGCGCGCCTTGGCCGACGCCGAAAACGCGCGCAAACGTGCCGACAAAGATCGACGTGAGGCGGAAAATTATGGCGGTTCAAAATTGGCCCGTGATCTGTTGCCAGTTTATGATAACATGAAACGCGCATTGGATGCGGCAACCGATGAGCAACGTGAATTAGCGTCCGCTTTGATCGAGGGCATTGAATTAACGATGCGCGAACTAACAAACGTTTTGAAAAAGCACGGCGTGACACCCATTTCGCCGTCAGTTGGCGATAAATTTGACCCACAACATCACGAAGCTATGTTCGAAGCTCCTGTTCCCGGTACAAAAGCAGGCGATATCATCCAAGTATCTGCCGAGGGATTCATGATCCATGACCGTTTGCTAAGACCCGCGCAGGTTGGTGTTTCTTCAATGGTCTAACGACAGCGTCAATGATAATGAAACGCCGATCTCTTGCGAGGTCGGCGTTTTTTATTTTACACGAAGTAGACGTAGAAATCGCGCAGCGCGTCCCCCTCTAGATCACGCGTCTTTTTAACTTCTTTTTCTTTCATAAAGATGTGGTTATCGACCAGCAAACGACCAACCGCGTCACCAAGCACAGTATCTTTTTTTAGATCTGCAATTGCCCCTTTTAGGTCTATCGCCGTACTGTCTTTTGCATCTTGCCGTTCAAAGCCATCGCCTGTCTCCATTGGTGGAAGATCATATCCATTTTCAACACCCAAAAGTGATGCCTGAAGGACAGCGGCAACTGCTGTATATGGATTTGAACTTGCGTCTGCGGTTCTGTGTTCTAGCCGCGATTTTGCACCGCCTTCGCCGCTGATCCGCGTCGTTACATTTCGGTGGTCGCCCCCCCAATTTTGCCAGAAACCGGACAATGATCCGGGTTGCAACCGTTGATAGGAATTGGCTGTAGGTGCAATTAGGCCCGCCAACCCGCGGTGATGATGTAACAACCCAGCCAAGCACCCACGTGCAAGGTCATTGATTGTTTCTGGTGAATTGCGTTCCCCAGACGACAAGGCGTTTTGACCATTGGCGTCAGTAAATGAGAAATTAATATGCATCCCAGATCCACCGGCTTCTGCAATGGGTTTTGGCATAAATGTCAAAAGGATACCATGTTCTAACGCAATCTCACGGGCCATTTGACGGAATAATACAATGCTATCAACCGCCTCAACGGCATCGCCAAATGTTAACGTATACTCATACTGTGGGCTATCATACTCGGACGTGATCATGTCCAATTTGAAACCAACCTGATCGGCCATTTCCCAAATCGCGTCATTAAACCTTAGAGGATCAGACAGTGGCCCAGTACCATAAACAACACCACCTGGTGCATCATAGGGTCTTAGGCGACCTTGATCATCTGTCTGCAGTGCAAATGCCTCAAGTTCGATCCCGACCTTGGGTGTTAGACCCCGTGCTTGCCATGCTGATACTGCTCGTTTCAATGCACCCCGCGGACATAGGCCAAGCGGTTCATGGTTATCATCGTATAAATCGCCCAAAACAACCTTGGTTCCACGTTCCCAACCATCCCGAATGGCGTCGGCCTGCCATTTCAATTCCATATCGGGTAAGCCTTCCATCATCATTGAACCAGGAGCGTTCAAAAGATCTTTGTCGTAATGAACGCCAAATGTTGATCGACAAAACCGTGTACTGTCTGTGCCGATTTTTGACGCCGGAAGGTACTTTCCCCGCATGATCGATAAATGGTCGCAAAACATTGCGCGTAAACGGTCCTTCATATTAACCTCCGGTTTTTATGCGTACTGGCAAGGATTTAATCCCGCCGACAAAATTAGATCTTAGAAACTGTTGCGGGCCATTTGGTTCAATAGCCGTGATACGTTTGGCCAGCTCTTCGAACATAACGCGCACTTCGAGGCGAGCGAGCCACATCCCTAAACAAATATGCGGACCCTGCTGCCCGAATGCCAAATGATTGTTGGGCGAACGAAAGAGGTCTACGCGGAAAGGATCCTTAAATGCCGCATCGTCTCGGTTAGCAGAGGAGAACCAAAATAATACCTTGTCGCCCGCCCTCATTTGTTTGCCGTGTGCCTCGAAGTCTTGGGTTAACGTGCGCCTGAAATACAGAGCCGGTGTGGCCCAGCGGATTATTTCATCTGGCGCGGTGTCCCAAACTGCGCCGCCTTCTTTCATGTGCCCTAGTAGTTCTGGCTGATGGCAGAGCGCTTGCATCCCTGCCGCGATAGAATAGCGCGTTGTATCGTTGCCCGCCGCAACCAAAAGACAAAAGAAATTTCGAAATTCTTCTTCGCTGATCACGTTTCCATCTTTGTCCGGTTGGCGGATCAAATGCAGCACACCGTTGGTGTCACCTGATTTTTCCTTGCTTGCTAAAAGGTCCTTTGCATAGACAAATAATTCGGCACCAGCTGGCGAATTAAATGGCATCATCCGAAATTCATCTGTGGTCATTTTATCCAAGACGTGCTCGGTGAAATCTGGATCGGTATTTGCAATTAATGCATCTCCCTTTTCTACCAGCCACGGTAAATCCTCGTCTGGTGTTCCTAATATGCGCCCCAACATTCGCATCGGCAATTCGCGGGCGATAATTTTGACCGCGTCGAATTCTTTTTCTTGCAATACGCGATCCAGAATTTCGGCACAAAGTTCGCGTATATCATTTTCAAAACCAGCGATGACAGGTTTTGAAAAGGCTTTTGCCACCTTGATGCGTGTTTTCATATGATCGGGGGGATCGGTTTCCTGAAATGTGCGGCGTGCAAGGTATTCTTCGTATGTTTGATCTTCCATTCTGATGCCGCGTGCGGATGAAAACACCGAAAAATTGCGGTTCATTTCACAGATGTCTTGGTGCCTTGTGATGGACCAAAAACCTTGACCTTGATCGTAATTCGTCCAAGATATCGGATCTTCGCGCCGCAAACGCGCAAAGGTGTTGTGGGGCGCGCCCCGCGCAAATGTGTCATGGCTGGTTAAATCGGCAAAGCCGTCATCGGTTGGTGTCCAAACGGTCATTGAAAAACCCCCTTGTCAGAGCCTATTTTTAGAAACATTCTGTCCGAAATTAATGTGAGGATGATATGAAGCTGGCTATACTGATGACAAACACGGATGAAAGCACCTTTGCCCAGCAACATCCTAAAGATGGTGAAAAGTTTTCCCAGATGATTGCCGCGGTACGACCTCCGTGGGAATGTGTGACCTATAATGTTAAGGATGGTGATTTCCCCAAAGATCTTTTTGCCTATGACGGCGCAATGATCACGGGTAGCCCAGCCTCTGTTGGTGATGCAGACGCGTGGATAGCGCAATTGTTTGATGTAATTCAAACCGCGCACGCACGCCAATTTCCAATGTTCGGCGCGTGTTTTGGTCACCAAGCGATTTGTGTCGCGCTGGGTGGAACAATTGGACGAAACCCGGATGGCTGGGGCCATGGTGTTTTGAAGAACTGGGGTACTGCAAATCTGCCATGGCGCGGCTCTATGGACGAATTTTACCTGTACGGATCGCATATTGAACAAATTTTGACCCCGCCTCGGGGAGCATGCGTGGTTAGCGCGAGTGAAAGTTGTGATATTGCTGGGATTACGCTGGAAAATCATATTTTTACCACCCAGCATCATCCGGAAATGACGCATGATTTTATAACGGCTCTGGTCACAGAACTGGCTGATTATGTTGGGCCGGATGTAACCGCACACGCGCGCATGAAATTGTCTAAGATATCGGTAGATATCAGTCTCTATGCAAAGGAAATCGCGCATTTTTTTGAGCATGCTAAGACCTGATTACCCCCGCACTTACCCATTGATCAAATATTGCCAAGGCGCGTTCACAGAATTCGGGATCATTTATGTGGCAGTCTAAATTGATGAGGGTGACATTTTCAGGAATCGTTTTTTGTGTTTCATCTACAAAAGCGGCCAACCCATCGGGATCCGAAAGCGGTCCACCGGCACGATCCCATTCGTTACATCCATGCGTTGGAAGCAAATATGTAACGGGCCCTTTCGATCGACTTAGGCGTTCGTTGAATGTACGCGCAACTTGTCGCCGTTCCTCAGACGTTAACGCGACAGAGGTTAAAAGCCGATTGTGGGCGTGACTTTCGCGGGACTTAAATTGGTCTGGCATATCTTGCCAACCGATGAGGTCAACCAAGTCG
>RFZH01000138.1 GCA_009920815.1 Paracoccaceae bacterium | reverse complement strand
AGCCAGTTTCTTGGGCATTTCTGGGTTCCAGATATAGAACCACAGTGCCGTAACAAAACCGATGATCATCGCGATGAACGGGCTGACCTTGACCCAAGTGGGCGCGTGGTGCGCATCGTCCATCACATGGTTGTCTGGCCCCATGAAAATCGCACCCTGTGGTGCCGCGCCATGCATCATGTCACCGTGACCTGCATCGGCCATATGGGTTGCATGATCGGCATCTGTGTGACCTTGGGTTCCGTGCGTTGCATCCCCTGCGTCGCCATGGCCCGCATCTGCGGCAACCTCGTGTGAGGGAATGCCAAAGAATTTGTTCACAGCGTTATGATCGCCGAAAAAGCTGTTGTACCAGATCATACCAGAGAACACAGCACCCAGCGCCAGGACACCCAGTGGGATCAACATGACCATCGGGCTTTCATGCGCATGTTCATGTGTATGTTTGTCACCACGCGGCGCGCCATAAAAGGTCAGGAAAATCAAACGCCAGCTATAGAAAGATGTAAACAGCGCCGCGATAACCAACCACCCGTAATCGCCAAGGTACCGATCATCATCGCCCAATACGTATATGGGATTTTCTTGCGCAGACCGCCATAGTTGCGCATGTCTTGTTCATGGTGCATCGCGTGGATCACAGACCCCGCGCCAAGGAACAACATTGCCTTGAAAAACGCGTGTGTGAACAGATGGAACATCGCCACCGAATAGACACCAACGCCTGCGGCCACGAACATGTACCCCAACTGCGAACAGGTGGAATATGCGATAACGCGTTTGATGTCGTTTTGCACCAAACCAACAGTCGCGGCAAAAAATGCCGTGGTCGCGCCCAAGAATGTGACGAATGCCATCGCCTCTGGTGCGTATTCCATCAGGGGCGACATACGACAGACAAGGAACACGCCCGCGGTCACCATGGTCGCGGCGTGGATCAGGGCCGATACAGGTGTCGGGCCTTCCATCGCGTCGGGCAACCATGTGTGCAAAATCAACTGCGCCGATTTACCCATGGCACCGACGAACAACAAGAACGCCAACAGGTTCGCCGCATTCCATTCGGTCCACAAGAAATGCAGCTGCGTTTCCGCCAAGGCGGGTGCCGCCGCAAAGACATCGTTAAACACAATGCTATCGGTCAAATAAAACAGGCCGAAAATACCCAAGGCAAAGCCAAAGTCACCCACACGGTTGACAACGAAGGCCTTGATCGCCGCTGCGTTCGCAGAGGGTTTTTTGTAATAGAACCCGATCAACAAGTAGGATGCGACGCCCACGCCTTCCCAGCCAAAGAACATTTGGACAAGGTTGTCGGACGTGACCAACATCAACATCGCAAAGGTAAAGAACGACAGATAGGCAAAGAACCGTGCGCGGTAAGGTTCGTCATGCGTCCAGTTATCGTCATGCGCCATATAACCAAAGCTGTACAAATGCACCAATGCGGAAACGGTTGTCACAACGATCAACATGATCGCGGTCAGACGGTCTAAACGTATCGACCAATCTGTCGATAGGCTGCCAGATTCAATCCAGCGCAAAATTTCAATATGTTGCGTCTGACCATCAAAGCCCAAGAAAACGATCCAAGACAGGATACAGGCCAAAAACAGCAAACCGGTGGTCAAAACCTGCGCGCCTTTTTCACCAATCACGCGCCAGCCAAAGCCGCCGATAATTGCGCCAACCAATGGGGCAAATAGGATAATCTTTTCCATTATTTCTTAACCCTTCATTACGTTGACATCTTCGACCGCGATGGTGCCACGGTTACGGAAGAAGCTGACCAAGATTGCCAAACCAATCGCCGCCTCGGCCGCTGCCACGGTCAACACAAACAGCGTAAAGACCTGCCCTGTCAAATCACCCAGGTAACTTGAGAATGCGACCAAGTTGATGTTGACAGACAACAACATCAATTCAATCGACATCAAAAGGATGATGACGTTCTTCCGGTTCAGGAAGAGCCCAAAGATACCAATAACAAATAGCGTCGCCGCCACCGTTAGGTAATGTTCTAAACCAATCATATTAACCTCGGTTCCCTTGTTCTGTCCTTTGGGCGGCCTAAAGGCCCTGCCCCGGTTTTACGTCTTTTAATTCCATTGCTTTCGCAGGATCACGGAACATCTGTGCCATAACATTCTGACGCTTTACGTCCTTGCGATGGCGCAGCGTCAAAACAATCGCCCCGATCATCGCGACCAACAAAATCAAGCCCGACAATTGGAAGAGCAAGAAATATTGATCGTAAATCACCATCCCAAGCGCGGCCGTGTTATGCATGCCTTCGGGGGCGATGGTGGCGCGGGCAGACTGCGCAGTGTCAGCAAAATCCCATACGCCAAAGGCCATGACCAGCTGCATCAACAAAACCAATCCAATTAATAGGGCAAGTGGTAGGTAACTAGCCATCTCTGCCTTAAGCGCAGAAAAATCGATATCTAACATCATCACCACGAACAGGAACAATACTGCAACCGCGCCCACGTAAACGATGACCAACAACATGGCGACGAATTCGGCGCCCAATAATACGAACAACCCCGCCGATGACAAAAATGCCAAAATCAGCCACAGCACAGAATGCACAGGGTTGCGGCTAATCACAGTGAACAGCCCCCCTGCTATTGCGCAGATTGCAAATAGATAGAACGCGAAGGATACAACGCTCATGTGTCTTTTTCCTCTTTGTCTTCCATAACCTCTTGGGCCAATTGCATGGCCCGTGTCATGGCGGGTACACCAGCGAACATAGACATTTGTCCGATGGTTTCGATAATCTCTTGTTTGCGCGCGCCAGCTTCAACCAGATGACGCACAGTTTGACGTAGCGCGACATCATTTTGCGCGCCTTGTATGGTCAGCCCTGCCAATGTCAGCAAAAGACGTGTCTTTGCGTCCAAGCCGTCCTTATTAAACGTGTTGCCAAAAAACATCTCCATCATGTCTTTTGACATCGTGGGCCACGCCGCTTCGAACCCTTTGGGCGAAAATGTCTCAAGCGCAGGATTCATGGATTTCACCATGTCCTGTGCCAGTTTCATCATGTCTTCAAAAGGGTTCTTTGCGTCGGTCATCGGTAAGGCGCATCCATTTCAAGGTTACGTGCAATTTCGGATTCCCACCGTTCCCCGTTCGCCAATAGCTTTTCTTTGTTATAAAAAAGCTCTTCGCGGGTTTCCGTTGAAAACTCAAAATTAGGACCTTCGACGATGGCATCAACTGGGCACGCCTCTTGGCAGAACCCACAGTAGATACATTTCGTCATGTCGATGTCGTAACGCGTTGTGCGGCGGCTGCCATCGTCGCGGGGTTCGGCGTCGATTGTGATCGCCTGCGCGGGGCAAACGGCCTCGCACAACTTACACGCAATACAACGTTCTTCGCCATTGGGATACCGGCGCAGCGCATGTTCACCACGAAAGCGCGGCGACAATGGCCCCTTTTCATGGGGATAGTTCAGCGTTGCCTTGGGACCAAAGAAATACTTGAGCCCCAATTTCATCCCAACCCAAAAATCTTGCAGCAAAAAATACTTTGCTGCGCGGCCGTAATCAATCTGTGCCATATTAGCCTCCGATCGCCCAGCGGGCATAAGCACCGCCAAACAGTTCAAATTTTGCAGCGAAAGACACTAAAACAACCCATACCAACGAGAATGGTAGGAAAACTTTCCAACCCAAGCGCATCAATTGGTCATAGCGGTAGCGTGGTGTAATCGCCTTAACCATCGCAAAGATAAAGAAGAAGAACGCCATTTTCGCGACCATCCAAATTGCGCCATCTGCGATCCCTGGAATGGGCGACAACCACCCGCCAAAAAACAACAGCGTGGTTAGGGCGCACATTAGGAAAATCGCAATATATTCACCCGCCATGAACAACAGGAATGGCGTTGATGAATATTCAACCTGATATCCGGCAACCAATTCTGATTCCGCCTCGGGCAAATCGAACGGTGGGCGGTTTGTTTCAGCCAGTGCGCTGATAAAGAACAGGAACACCATCGGGAAATGCGGCAACCAATACCAGCTAAAGAACCCGTAATCGCCATCCTGCGCGCGGACAATATCGCCAAAGTTCATCGAACCGGTCGAAATGATCACGCCAATGATAATCAAACCAATGGACACTTCGTATGAAATCATTTGAGCCGCTGAGCGCAAAGACCCCAGGAATGGATATTTTGAGTTTGAGGCCCACCCCCCCATGATGACACCATACACCTCTAACGAAGATACAGCGAAAACATATAAAATCGCGACGTTGATATCGGACAATACCCAAGTGTCGTTGAACGGAATAACCGCCCAAGCGATCAGCGCCAAAACGAATGATGTCAGCGGCGCAAGCATGAAAACTGCACGGTCCGCACCCGCAGGGATCACAACCTCTTTCACGACGTATTTTAACGCGTCAGCCACGGTTTGTAACAAACCAAACACGCCGACCACGTTTGGACCACGACGCATTTGCACCGCTGCCCAGACCTTTCGGTCACCGTATACTAGGAACAGCAAGCTTATCATTACGAAAGCGACCATGGCCAAAACCTGCGCCACCATGATAAGGGCCATTCCGCCCGTTGTATTAAAGAAATCAGCCATCGGTCCTCACACCATTGGTATTCCGTTTCGGACGCAGTTGTCGGCAACAACCTCTGCGTCCAGTGTTCTTAATCCTTGTGGGATCGCATCTGATACTGTGTAAACGGCATCCGCGCTCCACCGTCCAGCGGTTTCGCCCACATTTGTGCGAATGTGACGGGCAAAACCAAATCCACGGATCAATGTGTATTGTGCCGCCGCACATTCTGCGTAATCGCGAACAGGATCAGAACGTTCTGTTCCTGTTAGGGTTACGTGGAATTGTACCAGATCATTCGCAAGCAATTTGGTTTGTACGCCAAAATACTGGATTTTTTCTGGTTGTGTCGATGTCCCGGACATGTCCAGCTGTTGACAGGCCGCAACCAACAAGGTCGCCGCCATCAACAAAAGGGATATGTTGGACAAATGCTGCATTATTCGGCCGCAACCTTTGTTTCGGCCCGCGCCTTTGCATTGGCAGACAGTTCCGCCATAACGCTGGATGCGCGTGCAATCGGGTTGGTCAAATAGAAATCAGAGATTGCGTTTTTGAATGTCGCATCGCCCATTTTATCGGCAGGCTCTGCTTTCCATTCATTTTCCGCAACCTGATCGATCTGTGCCAAATGCGGATGCGCCGCAACCAATGCCTGACGCAATTGCGCAAGGCTGTCATATGGCAATGCCGATCCCAATTCTGCGGACAATGCCCGCAGGATGGCCCAGTTTTCTTTGGCCTCACCAGGGGCAAAGCCTGCACGCATGGCCAATTGTGGGCGACCTTCGGTATTGACGAACAAACCGTTTTCTTCGGTAAAGGCGGCACCTGGCAGGATAATATCGGCACGATGCGCACCGCGATCGCCGTGCGAGCCTTGATAAATCACGAATGCACCTGCATCGATGTCAACCTCGTCCGCACCAAGGTTATAGATCACGTCAGCGCCATCAATCGCGGCGGTCAAACCGCCCTCGGTCACAGCACCCACATCCATCGCGCCAACGCGTGACGCAGCAGTGTGCAAGATCATCAGTTTGGACTGTGTTTCCTCGGCCAACTGCATTGCTGCGGCCAAAACGGCGGCGCCGTCTGCTTCGCGAATGGCGCCTTGGCCCACGATTACAACCGATGGTGCATCCAAAATCGCACCGTGTTTTTTGCCCAAGAGCCCCGTCAAAGCAGTGCGGTCAGTGCCAACATGTGTATATTCATAGGTTAAATCAGCTGCCTGACCAACCAAGCCGATGTTTGCACTATTGGCCCAAGCACGGCGAATACGCGAATTCAAAACAGGCGCTTCGTCACATGGGTTGGTGCCGATCAGCTGAATGAACTTGGCACTGTCGATGTCTTCAATCGACGCGGTCCCGACATAACCAGAGCGGTTGCCAATTGGCAAACGCGCGTTGTCAACGCGGCATTCCACGTTACCGCCCAGACCTTGGACCATTTGGGTCAGGGCAAAGGCCGCCTCGGTCGAGACAAGATCACCAACCAGACCCGCAACCTTTTTGCCTTTCATCGCTGCAGCAACGGCAGACAGGGCTTCGCCCCATGACGCTTTGCGCAATTTGCCGTTTTCAC
>RFZH01000137.1 GCA_009920815.1 Paracoccaceae bacterium | reverse complement strand
CCGCGTCATCAAGGCATGGGATTGTCTAACAAACACGTCGGCGCCCAGATCCATAGCCATGTCCAAACATAGATCCAAGATGGCACGACGATTTGGACCATCGTTGGTGTAATTCGGCTTCAAGTCGTCTTGCATCACCCGTTGCAACTTGCCGTTTTGCACCGCTTGGATCTGGGGACCGCGCATGTCTTTGACGGCCTGCGCCTCGGCCAATGGGTTGGTGTCCATCAAAGCAAGTCCTGCAACCCGATCGGGCGCTTGACGCACGACCTCCATCGCGACGATACCGCCCATGGACAATCCGCCCAGCGCAAACCTTTCAGGTGCAGCCGCCAAAACCTGTGATGCCAATGCCTCGACACTGTCATGTTGGGTGATTGGCAAAACGTGAACCGCACGCGTTGCCGAAAGCACATCTAACTGCGGCCCAAAAAGCCGTGCGTCGCACATCATTCCCGGCAACAGGATTAACGGTATCATCCAACCAGCGCCCCACCCTCGGACAGCGTTTTTAGCTTGGCATAGGCAATATCTGGATCAATCGCCCCAAAGCCCGCAAAGGTTCCAAAACCACAGTCTGATCCCGCGATCACCCGATCCAGACCCACAATATCCGTAAATCTTTCAATGCGTTGCGCAACCAACTGTGGATGCTCAACGAAATTGGTTGTGGTATCAACAACCCCCGGAACCAATATTTTATCATCCGGAATTTCAGACTTGCGATCACGGAACACGGTCCATTCATGACCATGGCGCGGGTTTGATGTTTCAAACAAAACATACCGCGATTTTGTTGACATCAAGGTATTAAAAACCTTGTCCATCGGAATATCACAACAATGTGGACCTTCGTAATTTCCCCAACAAATATGAACCCGAACGCGATCTTGGGGGACATTTTGCAAAGCATGATTCAGGGCTTCAACATGTAAATTTGCGACCTGGACGAATTCGTCATCCGACAAATCATTGAACAGCATATGGCGCGACAACGCGAGGTCGGGGCAATCCAGCTGCAAGTCCAGCCCTGCCGCAACGATTGTTTCGTATTCTGTCTTCATCGCATCGGCAAGTGCAGCCAAATAAGCCGCGCGGGTAGGATAGAAATCATTTTGTAAAAACAAAGATATAACCCCGGGAGACGCCGCATTCATAAAGCCACGTTCAACCCCATGTGCGGCCATCGCCGCTTTAAGGTTGGCGATGTCTTTTTCCAACTCGCCCTGTCCTTTGGACCGCACTTCGCCCACGCACATGGGGCGCGCGTATTGCGGGGTGCCGCCGTCATTGGCCAAACGTTGCAGAAAGCCGGGGAACATTTTCAAATCGGCTGGCGCATTGCGCGGGCTGTCGCCATCAAATCCAGTATATCGATCTTTGACATAGGTGGCATAGCTAATCTTGGATGTTTCACCATCGCTGACAATATCAACACCGGCTGCGACCTGTTTGCCGACGGTTGCGGATACGGCTGCGGTCATACAGGCGTCAAAGTCGGCCTGATCGTATGCAGTGTTATTTTCGCGGGCAAAGATGAAATCCACCACCTCTTGGGTGCGTGGCAGTGATCCAACATGTGTCGTTAATATTTTGCGCATCTTGTCAATTTTCCCTGTCTGTCTAACGTCGGTATTACGTCGGTATTTTTTCGGCACCGTAAAAATTGCGTCCTGTTAACCTTTCCATGTTAATCCAGCCGGATCATCTGTTGCGATGATATGATACAGCGCGGCATCGCCTGTCATGGACGGGACGGCACTGTGCATGACATGTTCAGGCACTGACATTGTATCGCCCGGTGCCAAGGTCGTGCTGCCACCCTCCCAATCGACACGCCAATGGCCTTTGACGGGCATCAAAACGCTAGGTCTGTTGTGTTTGTGCTTACGATCGGTCGATGATCCACGGGTGATCAAGTCAACTTCGAAACCGGGCTTGTCACGCAACAACCCGTGTTCGCCAATCACCTTGCAGGGGCGCTTATCAGCATAGGCCACCATATCCAAATACCGTGCAACATGATTTGGCAAAACCTCGGCAGTCGTCAGTTCAGGACGTTTGGCCAATTCTTCGTCCGACATCAGCGGCATTGGGCGCACCCCTTCAGGCAGGCGTTGTTGTTTTTTCGTATCATAGAGCTTGCCATTCTCGCCCAAAACCAATCCATGATCCGCGGCATCTTTGATCACCTGCGGTGCCCACATGACACCGCCGCCGGCATCATCACCGCCAAGGATGGCCATGATCATCCCGTAATCGGTGCCAATGTTTTCAAATCCGCGGAAAATGCCCGTTGGGATGTTGAAAATATCGCCCTGTTCCAAAGTGACTTCGCCCGCGGTTCCCCAACGCCCCCAGAAAAACCGCCAACGGCCAGAAAGAACAAAGAATGCCTCGGCTGTGCGATGATCATGCAGTGAGTTTCGGCATTTTGGCGGCTGCCCTGCGGCACCAATATTAAACCCGTGCGGTATCGAAATATGCACATGCTGATCGGGGCTTTCGCTCACCCCACCACCGATGATGGTAAAGTTTTCTTTTTGATCCGACCCGGGCGTATGGGCATCAATAAATGCCGTCTTGCAGGGTTTTAGGTCGCCATAACGCACGATGCGCTGTTCCATGTCTTGCGGGGTCATAGGTCACCTGTGTGTAATAAAATCTGTTTCCAAACAGAGGTTTCGTCAAAAAGCGCCCATTCGCGGCGCACCTTTGGAACGCCGCCGACCAAGGCACCAAATTCGACATGGCTTGCGCCCATGATATGCACCTCAGCCCCTGTAGGAGCGCCAAAACTGCCCCATCCGTCATGCAGGCCATGCAGCGACCATCGCAACGCGGCACGCGGTGGCATCATAGCATCATCACGGCCAATTTGATGATGAACTGTAAATTCTGCGTTGGGAAAGGACGCCCGTAGCCCCATCCAGAATTGATCAGCGCCCGCGTGTGACAGCGTATCAACACCCCCCGCATAGGCAAGCAAAGCTGCGCGATCGTATTGTTGTGGGATGACGGAAAAATCTGCCATCATGATACGCTCTAAGATATCGCGATACCGTGCGCCCCATTCATTGTCATTGCCACGTCCTTGATAGGGACCTTTCACATCAATGGCAGGGGTAAAGGGCCGCACACAGGCCTCGGGTCCACCTTCGCGGGCGATCAAGTCACGGGCATAATCTTTCGGATCCCAGCCAAGCTGGCGCACAATCGCACTTTGATCACGGATCAGCCATTCATCATTGATCTGATTATCTTTCGCGTGACAATCGGCAATAATCCGATAGCGCAGTTTGGTCCCCGTTGCGACGCCATAGACGCCGCCATGCGAATGTGTGGCCGTCGAATGCAGACGGTGGGACGACAACATACCCGTCTTGGGTGTTCCGGACCAAATCACATCCTCGCCCAACAGCGTGCGGTCGGGAAATTCCGCCAAGGTTGCCATCGTGGCCGCGATCACGCCTTGATTGCCGATCACTACCGATCCAGGCGAGCGTACAATAATATTCGGAGCATAGTACTTGTGCAGCGTGGAAATACCACGATCTTCCCAGATTTCTTTGGTGATCCCAATGATGTAATCGGGAAAGTCAGCAAATTTTGGATCAAATCCCTGCATATTTTTATCCTTTTTTCCGACGGGTTGAACCCCGTTCGATCAGTGGTCCATCAATCTGAACCTTGCGCGGTGCAGCAGTGGCATTTTCAATTTTATCCAAGAGTATGGAAACAGTTTGCGCCACCATTTTATTGGCAGGCTGGCGCACCGTTGTTAGGTCATACGCCCGCCACGAGGCCGCCGACACGTCGTCATATCCGACAACGCCCACATCCTGCGGGATGCGAAACCCTAATTCAAAGCGCAACACATCCATAACGGCAAGAGCCATGTGATCATTTGCCACGAACACCGCCTCGGGGGGCGAACTGGCGAACATTTTGCGCGCGGCCTCTTCTGCCATCGGGGTCGTGAAATTCCCTATTTCACGCGCATGAAGGGTCATCCCATGTTCTGCAAGACCCGCAACAAATCCTGCTTCGCGGTCACGCTGGGTCGACGCGCCTTCCCATCCAGCGATATAGCCAATGCGACGATAGCCTTGGGCAACAAGATAATTGGCAACCTTGTAACCGCCTTGATAATTATCAGAGGTCACCGCAGACAGGCTGGCATCGTCTTGTGAACGGTTAAACAGAACCATAGGTACGCCAGCGGCGACACAGCGCGCGGATAATTCTGAAGATAGCGCAACGGATGCGGCAATGATGCCATCGACCTGATAATCCAGAATTTCATCCACCACGGCATCGATATTGCCCGCTGTTTGTGCAGCCATAAAAATCAAAACGTGATAGCCCTGCGCCTGTAGCGCGTTCGACAGCTTTTCGATCGCATCTGGGTAAAACTGATTATCCAAATAGGCCACAATCAATCCAATGATACGGCTTTTGCCTGACACCATCGCGCGCGCCAAAACATTGGGTCGATAGCCCAATTCATCCGCGGCCTGTCGCACCTTGGCGGCAGTCTTAGCCGATGCAGACGCGCCCGGTGTAAAAACGCGACTGACGGCTGATTGGCTGACGCCCGCACGCGCCGCGACTTGGGCTGATGTGACCTTGATTTGTGCCATTAATCTGCCGTCCAGCCTCCATCAACCATCAGCGACGTACCGGTCACCAAATTTGACGCCTGCGATGCCAGATAAATGACAGCCCCCATCAGGTCTTCTAATTCGCCGGCGCGCCCTAATTTAATCTTGTTCAAGATCCAAGCACGCTTTTCCGGGTCCGCAAAGGTTGGTCGTGTCAAATCTGTTAAAACAAAGGTCGGACAGATCGTATTGACCCTGATCTTGTGGGCCGCAAATTCCAAAGACATGGCTTTGGAAAAACCCTCAACCGCAAATTTCGATGCGCAATACACCGCGCGATCAAGGCCCCCGACATGGCCCATTTGGCTCGAGATGTTGATCAATGATCCCGGCTTGCCCACCGCGATTAATCCACGTGCAACAGCTTGGGTCAAGAAATATGCCCCTTTGACATTAAGGTCCATGACTGCGTCAAAATCATCCACGGCGGTATCAACAGCTTTGCTGTGACGGGCCAGGCCGGCCGAATTGACCATGATGTCAAACGGACCATTTTGATCGACAGCGTCAGCCGTCGCTTTTACGTCCGAAATATCCAAACGCAGCGCATGCGCCGACCAACCATTAGCACGCATTTGTTCGACAATTTCGTCCAACCGATCAGCGCGACGCGCGGCCAAAGTCACCTCAGCCCCATGCTCGGCCAATGCAACCGCTGCGGCCAACCCGATCCCTGATGATGCCCCCGCAACCAACGCGCGCTGGCCAGACAAGGAAAACGACGGTGTCTTGGGAAATTTCATCAAAGCACTCCTTTTTGAAAATCAACTGCGCCGCGGACGCGCGCCTTGTTAAATTCGCGCATCCGCGCCAAGACGTCTATGCCCAACTGCCGATATACATCCAGCAGATCGATCAGCACCCAATTTTCGCGAATGCGCCCCTCTTCGATGCGCCAGAAATCCAAACTGCATAACTGAATGCGTTTGCCCGTAGGGGCAATCCCCATCCAGCCATCCCCACTTAACGTTTGTAGCATATTTGGCCAGCCGGTTACCGCAGCATACGGCCCATCGCCGAAAAAATGAAAAACCAGATCATCGTCATGGGTGCCGCGATCTGGCATCGCGTTTAGAAACGGAATTTGGTGCCACGTCCGAAACCCTTCGATACCACGCGCAACGCCTATTCCTGCAGGCCCATACCACATCATGTGTGGGTGCCAAAATCTGCCAAGCTCCATAACCTCAGGCCCACCCTGTGCAGGATGCTTGACCAAATGCGCCAACATTTCACGTACCAGATCACAACTGGCCCCTGCGGCATCCGCATCCCACGGACCCTGAACCAAACCGTCCTGTGTTGCCGGACCAAAAACAGCCAACGCGCGCCCAAGCGATGGCGCTGGGGCACCCCATCGGCGCGACCGGTTCGATTCTGGTGGGCACGGCGCTCGATGAGCTTGAGCGGCAGGGTGGCCGCTATGCGCTGATTACCATGTGTGCGGCGGGTGGCATGGCCCCGGCGATTATTATTGAGCGCGTGTAAGCGCCTCTCCTCAAGCGAAAGCCCGGCGATTGCCGGGCTTTTTTTATCTCCGCTTGATTATTGATCCGTTACAACCGCGCCGGGAATATCAATAAACACACCCGCACCCGGCCCCAGCGGAATATCCAGTACTACCCAACCGATGGTCATCAGTAAGCCGGCCATCATCAGGCCGATA
>RFZH01000136.1 GCA_009920815.1 Paracoccaceae bacterium | reverse complement strand
ATGAATTATCGCAAGCCCTACCCGGTTGATAATGTCGCACCACCAGATCCGGAAAATATAATCCTCTTTGGCAAAGAACGCGAATCGATGCTTGCTCATGAAGACGCGCTCGAGAGACCGACGGGTGAAGCTGCACGTAGCTTCGACTACGAGGGCGAAATCGCCGTCGTCATAGGCCGGATCGCGCGGAGAGTGACCACCGATCAAGCTATGTCGCATGTGCTTGGCTATAGCGCTTTCAATGACGGATCCGTGCGCGACTGGCAGAAGCACTCGGTCTATGCCGGTAAGAATTTTGCCCGTTCGGGCGCCTGGGGCCCTTGGATCACAACCGCCGATGAACTGCCTCCGCCCCAGGATCTAGAACTGACCGTCACTTTGAATGACGAGGTGGTGCAACATGCCTTTGGTCGCGAGATGATTTTTTCAGTCGCCGAACAACTTGCCTATGCATCTAATCTCTTCACATTGTATCCCGGCGACGTCATCGCCACGGGCTCGCCAGATGGTACTGGTGGCAGCCGAAGTCCGAAACGCTTTCTCATACCTGGCGACAAAGTAAAAATCTCAGTTGGAGCGAATTGCACACTGATCAATTCGGTGTGAAGCGGTTTCGACCTCGTGGATCAGATCGCTCATGCGCATGCTATCCGAACCAGTCAAAAAACGCTTTGGAACGAAGCCAGTATAATTTCTTGGAAGGGACATGCATGAAACAAATGAATATTGCAAAATCATTCGAAAAATCTTTGTGATTTATTTGCACAGTGCTAGGGTGGGGTGGGAACTGATAAGGGTGTTTACAGGTGAATTTGCGCCAACTTGAGGCTTTTCGCGCAACCATGCGCAGTGGTTCAATCACGGCTGCCGCGAAGGTGATGCATACCTCGCAACCAAGCGTTAGCCGCCTGATCTCCGATCTTGAACGTACTGTCGGTTTTCCCTTGTTTTTGCGCAGCGGGCGCGGATTGGTCCCTACCCTTGAGGCAAATACTTTCTATCGCGGGATCGAGAGCATGTTTATGGGGTTGGACCGGCTCCAAGATCTGGCGCTTTCCATCAAAACCACAAGTGGCGGCGTGGTCTCGGTGGCGGCAATCCAGTCGGTCGCCATGATCGAGCTTCCACGTGCCGTTAACCAAATATATCAACGCAATCCAGAGATCCATTTTATGATACATACACGCAACACGCCCAGTATTCTGGACGCGGTGCGAACCCACCAGGTGGATCTTGGTGTTGTTGGGCGACAACCGCCCTATGAGGGGGTCGAAGTCCTTTTTCAAAGGTAGAAACACAAACCTTTGTGACCTTTGGTGGGGCATATCCTGATGAAATGATGGAGATGGAGGCCGAGCTATCCGCCAAACTGCGAGCTACATCGCGTCTATCAGCCACGAACATGCCAGTTGCTGCAGCCTTGGTCCGCGAAACCGGGGCTTTTGCCTTGGCGGACCCTTTTTCAGCCGAGCAAGCGGTGCGTATGGGCGGAGTAACATTTCGCAAAATTCAGCAAGAACTTAAATACCATATAGCGGTGATTACACCAGGCCCAGAACGCCTGACACTCCACGCGTTCGAATTGGCCGAAATTTTGGCAGCACAAGTAACCGAACGCGTCAATCAAGTTAAAGCCTACCTATAATTTAAAATGATTTCAAAAATTTGATGGCGTAGATGATTCATTCACTCATTCATAGCTTTTTCGTATAGGCTATTCATGGAATTCAATTTGTTGTTCGTCGAGCTAAGAATATAAAGTTGAGAAACTATTCCCCGAGATAACAAGGAGAACGCTATTTCACCGCAACAAAGTATAACGAAAAAGGCCAGCCCGATTTTTTCCTCCGAGGATGCGCGGAATTTGGCCCGCAAACGCCAACCAAAATTGGTCTTTGATTTCATTGACGGGGCGACGGGGCGTGAAGTGGCATCTGGGCGAAACACGTCGCGATTTGATAATATCATGCTTCAACCCCGGGTGATGGCGCATGTAGAAACGCGAACGATTGGGACCCGATTTCTAGGGCGCAAGTACGGCTTGCCATTTGGTATCGCACCGATGGGCATGTGCGATCTGGCATGGCCGGGTGCGGATCGGGCACTGGCGCAGGCGGCATGCGATTTTGACCTCCCGGTCTGTTTGTCAGTCGCAGGCTCAAGCACGATTGAGGAGATGCGAAATTGGGCCGGGGAAAACAGTTGGTTCCAGCTTTATGTAAATGGCTCGATAGACGAGGCGTTGGCCCTAGTCGAGCGCGCCCGCACGGCAGGGTATGACACTCTGATCCTGACTGTTGATGTGCCTCAGGTTGCCCGCCGTTTGCGCGATCTGCGCAATGGATTTGTGATGCCTTTCCGTTTGGGCGTTTCGAATTTTTTCGATTTTGCTTTGCATCCGCGATGGTCACTGACAACGCTTTGGCGCGGCACGCCTGAACCAGCCAATATCGGCAAAAAATTTGATCGCGAGGCCAGTCGGGCTGGTGCCGATTGGGATTTTCTCGACCGTTTACGCGCGCTTTGGTCCGGTAGGTTGATCGTCAAAGGTATTACCTCGGCAGCAGATGCAAAACGCGTTCAGGCGGCAGGCGCAGATGCGATCTATGTCTCAAATCACGGGGGCCGCCAACTTGACAGTGCGCCTGCGGCGATCGATTGCCTGCCCAGAATTCGGCAGGCTTTAGGGCCAGATTTTCCGCTTGTATTCGATAGCGGGCTGCGCAGCGGCGAAGATATTGTGAAAGCGCTGGCTTTGGGGGCCAATTTCGTAATGCTGGGGCGCCCAATGCTTTTCGCCCTTGGGGCAGATGGTGCGCGTGGCCTGAACGCGCTTATTCAGGGGTTAGGCGAAGAAATCAGTGTCGCAATGGCACAAATCGGCCTGAATGATCTGCACCAGCTTTCACCAGAGGTGATTACCTGCCATGCCGAACTAATATCCCCTGCGGTAGGAGGCCCGAAGCCCGTGCCTATACCTGCACAGTTAAAGGAGACAGGATCATAATGAGCGAGAAAAAGATGCGCGGGGGTGCCCTCCTAGCTCATGCGTTCAAGGAAAAAGGTGTCGAGCATGTCTTCACCCTCGCAGGAGGTTTTTGCAATCCGGCGCTAGAGGGTTTTATGGAATGCCAGATCCCTGTTATCAATTGTCCCCATGAGCAGGTAGCGGGACATTTGGCCGATGGACATACGCGCATCACCCGCAAACCCACGATCTGTCTCGTGGGACCAGAAGGTTTTGCTAATGCCGTGCCGGCGATGCTGGAAGCGTGGGGCGAGCGCACGCCCGTTATTTTCGTGACCGGCTCGTCAACTCTTAAGCGTCAAGGGGCTGGCGGTTTCAAAGAAATCGATGATGTGGCCATTGCAGCACCTTTGACGAAATACTCGGTACAAATCACTGATGGCAACCGGATCAGCGAATTTGTCGAACGAGCATGGCGGACGGCCACCTCGGGCTATCCTGGTCCAGTCCATCTTTCTTTGCCGGTCGATATCATGTTCTCGTCTTTTCCCAAAGATGCGGGGCGCGAAGAACGCCCGTTTGAGCGCCATGACAAGCCTGTGCCGCGCGCTTGGCCGGACCCTCAGCAGTTAAGTTCGGTTCTAGATGTGATCAAAGGGGCCAAGCGACCAGTTCTAATCGGAGGCCATGGTGTTTGGTGGGCAAGGGGCGAAGCCGATCTGGGCCGCGCGGGCGAAACCTTGCGCCTGCCCATTTTCAACGTGCCCTATCACACCAAAATGTTGGGGGAAGAGTGTGACGCCTATATGGGATTGGCAGATTTCCATCAATATCACCCTTCCAAACCCGCCATCAACGAAGCCGATGTGGTCATCATGGTGGGCTGTAGACTGGATAACCAGATGAATTTCGGTAATCCGCCCTTTATTCAGCCCGGCACCAAATTGATTTGTGTGAATGGAAGCCATGAGGAACTGGACTATAATTTCGGTGCCGATCTTCAGCTTTTATCGGACCCAACCGCCTTTCTCGAGGCGCTTTGCCGGTTGGATAATCGCTGGGATGAGTGGCTTGACCTGCAGAAATCACGCCGCACGGACTGGGTTCAGGAATGGTCGAACCATATTGCGGCGGAAACAGAAACCGATTTGGCTGAGGGGCGCAAAATGCATCCACTTCAGCTTGCACTTGATGTGCAAGCGGGGATGAATGACGGCGATTGGCTGGTGTTTGATGGGGGCAATACCCATTTCTGGAACGAAATTGCAACGAATATTGCTGCTGCCCGCGGTCGTGTTCTGGGTGGAATCTTGCATCCGGGCAATTACAGTCTTTTGGGGGTCGGTGTTTCATTCGCGCTTTCAGCAAAGCATATCAACCGTGATAAAACCGTGGTTCTGGTCACAGGCGATGGCGCATTTCTGTCAGGCGGTTTGTCGATCGAGGCTTGCTTCCAGGAAAACATCCCTATTGTCGTCGTGGTCGATAATAACGGCGGGCTAGATTGCATCAGCCAACAACAAGAGCGCCTTTTTTCGAACGGTCAGCATTTTGCGACAGATTTCCGTGATATTCCGTTTCATGCTATGTTTGAAGGCCTGGGCGGTTTTGGAGAATTGGTGACACGACGGGAGGATTTTGCAAGCGCACTAGATCGAGCTATTGCCAGTGGCAAAACCGCTTGTGTAAACGTCAAATGCCGCGGTGTTATTTCTCCGATTGTTGCTGCAACATCGGATAAACGGGATAAGGCATCTATCGAATGACGGCAACGATTTCCTCACATTTACTGAATGGCACCGATGGTACCCATGCTAGCGATGTCGCGGTTTCAATCGTGCGCATAAATGCAGATGGTCGGGACATGGTGTTTCAGACAGCAACCGACTCCGGTGGCCGTCTGATGGTTGAGCTTGATCTGTCACAGGCCAATCCACACGCGCGCTATGAGCTTGTAATCGCCAGTGGAGCCTCTTTCACCGAACAGCTATTCTGTTTGGTGGTCCAGCTAAACTTCACAGGACCAAATCATGGCTGATGGATTAAATATGTCGCGCCGCATCCGGCGCACCCCCTATACGAACCGGGTCGAGGCTGTCGGTGTACGTGGGTTTTCAGTTGTCAATCACATGCTCTTACCAAAAGCCTTTCAGCCAAGCGTTGAAGAGGATTACTGGCATTTGCGCGAATTTGTGCAAATCTGGGATGTTTCATGCCAGCGTCAGGTACAGATCATGGGACCTGATGCCGGTCGGTTGGTGCAATGGATGACACCACGTGATATCTCAAAAGCAAAAATCGGCGACTGCTTATATGTGCCCATCGTTGATCATAATGGCGGACTGATCAATGATCCGGTGCTACTCAAACTGGCGGAAGATCAGTTCTGGTTGTCGATTGCCGATAGCGATCTGCTCCTTTATGCTTTGGGCCTGTCCCTTGGCATGGGGCTTGATGTTGCGATTAACGAACCCGACGTTTCACCTCTAGCAGTGCAAGGGCCTATGGCGGAAGATTTGATGGCATCTATCTTTGGCGATGAAATCCGCAAGATTGGATTTTTCAAATATAAACGCTTTGACTTTCAGGGCCGTTCCCAGATCATTTCACGCTCGGGTTATTCCCGGCAGGGTGGCTTCGAGATCTATCTTGAAGGATCAGATCATGGCGAAGCATTATGGGATGTGATCTGGAAAGCCGGGCAAGGTTACAACATCACTCCGGGATGCCCTAACTTGATCGAACGGATCGAAGGCGGTCTGTTTTCCTATGGTAATGAAATGACGCGTGAAAATAATCCGCTGGAGATCGGATTCGGTAAATATTGCAAGCTGGATGGTTCGGTTGATTTTATTGGTTTAAAGGCGTTGCAAAAAGTTGCGTCCGAGGGGCATATGCGGGAGATCCGTGGCATAGTGTTTGATGGTGATCCCGTACCGACCTGTTCCACTCCTTGGCCCGTGATGGTTGGGACACAGAAGATTGGCCAAATTACCTCGGGCATCTGGTCCCCTAGGCTCAGAGCGAATGTGGGCCTGTCACTGATCGAGCGCGATTTTTGGTTAATTGGCCAACCGGTCGAGATCTTAACGCCCGATGGCAAAACCCAACCCGGAAAAATCACAGCCCTCCCGATAACCTGATACTCAAAACGACACTTTGCCATGAACATTATATCCAAAGCAAAATAAATTGATTTTATATGGCCCTCGCAAGGAAATAAAATGAACAAGGATTTATAGATTTAGACTTATGCCACGAAAGGTCTTCGGCATCACAGCAGCGCTTACGTAATTTTAATGTGTCAATATACGCGGCAATTTTTCAGCGTCGATCTAGCGTGTGTAAAGCTTCATTAGCGTTACGTGACTTT